>NZ_DDLD01000122.1:0-58779 GCF_002339435.1 Acinetobacter sp. UBA2581
TCAATGCGTAAGTCCTAATCTGTTCTTAGATACAGAGTTTTAAAAAAATATCTGCTTACGCATTCATGATTTTTTCCAGAAATCCATAAGCACATAATGAACTTTAACGAAGAACTGTGCTTCAAAAATTTTAGGAGAACGTAATGAAAAGATTGTTCTCGACTGCCTTACTTATTTTCTCTCCTTGGCTGTGTTCACTACTTTATGCCCACTCAATTCCCATGTGCCCAAAAATCAAATTTCAACAAAACCAAAGCTTATGGGCAGGTCATTATTATTTAAACGGAGTTATGGAATTAGGTTCGGAGTTGCTTCTGCAAGCAGATGGTACCTTTAAATGGTATCTGGCCTATGGTGCTCTGGATCAATTTGCTGAAGGAACATGGTGGCAAAATAAAGAGTGTATTGGCTTAAAAGCAGATCCAAAGTACCAGGACTTGATGATATTTCCCAAATATCTAGCCATAGATGAAAATCATTTAAATGTAGTCTGGGACGATGGAACTCAGCAAGGTAGTTATATACAGGCGAAGCGCCCGGATTAACGCACCTCAAACTCCGCTTCAGCCGGATCAAAACGCCAGGTTCGAATAATTCGTAACTCGGAAATATCCGACATCTTGGCATCAAATGCTCCGAACGGTGCTGCCTTGCGTACTGAAGATTTTGCAGCTTCATCTAGCAAGCTATGCCCTGAACTGTCAATTAAGCGAATTGCACGGATTCCGCCGTTCTGGTTTAAGATCACCATCAAACGCACCTCTCCTGCCAGATTCTGCTGTTTGGCCGCGTCTGGATAATATCGGTTACCATAGAACTCTACTTTTTGACGGAATTTTTCCAGATAAGCCGCAGAGACATCCTGTTTGGACTGGATGCCATCTACGGTTTTAATTTTTTGCTGACGACTGAAATTTTGTTGTCGTTGCAAATATTGGGCTTCAAGACTGGCTACCATAGCAGCTTTGGCCTGAAACTGACTTTGTAACTGTTCCTGCATTTTTTTGCGCTGATTTTCTTCCGCCTGTTTTTGCCAGCTTAAAGTCGTCATCAGCACTTTTTCTTCAAAGCTTAATTCACGCTGCTGTTGCAACATGTCCGGACTTTCTTGCTGCTCTTCTCCGGTCTTTTGCTCCATCAACGGTGCAGGCATATCGCTCGACATACGATGTGCTTCACGAAATTTACCTGAACCTTGCTGGTCAGTTTGCGCCAGAAAATCTGCATGCTCAATTTTTTCATCAGTTTGACGAATACTGACTGCAATTTCTTTAGTCATGCTCTCCTGATCTTGTGGCATACCAAATTCCAGCGTGAGAAAAATCACATGCAAAATAACAGCTGCAAATACGGCGCTATTAAAAATTGGATCTTTCCACCAGGCTTTGACCAGAGGCATTAATATCATGGTTGATCTCATCGCTACGAACCCAGACTTGAGTTCATCCCTCAAACAGCATTTTTAAAAATTAAAAAATAAACAACTTTGCATTTTTCTTTTAAAAATGCCAAACCTATCAAATCTTCAACGTTACATAACTAAAACCCTAAAAATGGTGCTATTTATTTTGCTAAACTGCAAGCTGAAACTCTTGTATTTTTTATACAATTCGACAAGATACACTTCGAATTAAAACATATAGTTGCCAGGATGCTTAAAGATGCAAACGCTAATTTCCAATATTTCTAATAAAATTCGCCAGGCGTATCAAAAGGCGGAAGGATTTATTGAGGATGAACGCGAATTCCCTTTGTCTCAAGTTTTCTTGAATGCGACATTTCAACGTTTTGTCACTGACAATGTTTCCATGCTGAAAGATCTGCATGCCGATCTGCATGATGACTGGTTACGACTCTATGCCACGCTGGACTATAAAGGTCTGAACGTGACCTTATCGGTTGATTTAAAACTGGTGCAAATGGAGCTGAATAAGAATACGCAGCTCATCGTATTTGAACAGATCAGTGATACCCAGTTGATCGAAGCCAAATACCCAAATGTCTTTTATAAACTAGGGGTACGATTTGCCCTGTTTTTCTATCAGCGCGTGCTGAATAAGGATCCTCTTGGCATGATTCTGGAAAAACTCGGCGTCATTAAAGTAAAAGATGATTTATTGCATCTAGATCTGAATCGCTGGTTAGGTAAAAACCGCTCGGTGATTGAGACACTTGGTAAGGTTCATGTGAACCATGCAGTACTTCGTGAAGCTGAACTGGTCGTGATTGGTAATGTGAATCTTGCAGCCCTGTTCAGAAAGCTTTCTCAGGAAAAAGAAGAAAAATGGGAGCAAGACGACATGGATGACAATAAAGTCACACCGATCAAACAGAAAGAACCGACTTAAACTGTGTGTAATTCAATACCTAAACAAATACACCAGCAACTACATGAAATATACATTTTTATTGAAAATCTCCCTTCATTTTCCACATTTTGACCAAATAATAAAAAGTGGAAAGTGATCAATTTTATCTGAAATTACACAGGACAATTTTTTATGGCGAAAACTGTATTCAAAACTTTAGGTGTGACTGCAGGCTTGACTACCGCAATGGTACTTACTGGTTTATCCACCCAGACCTTCGCCATGGCGCCTTTCCAAGCCAATTATCAGTTTAGCTACAATGGAAAAAATATGGGTTCTGCTGCCCGTACCTTGAGCAAATCTGGTAATAACTGGACCTATGTTTTTGCAGCCAAAGCAGGTGGTGTTGCTTCGGCGACTGAAACCAGCCGTTTCACTTTTAATAATGGCAAGATTGGTTCAAGCAGTTTCAGCCGTACCAGTAAGATTCTGGTGCATAGCAATACCATGAGTATTAACTTTAATCCTTCTAGCAGAACAATCAGTACCAAGAAGGATGATGAAAAACGTTCTTTTGCCTGGAGAGCAGATGTACTGGATGAGCTAAATGCTGAATTGCAGATTCGTGAAGACCTGAAAAATGGTGGATTAAAATCGAATTACTACATTGCTGATGCCAAAGAGGTGGAAGGCCGTAAATTCGTCAAACAAGGTACAGAAACGGTAAGCACCCAATATGGTTCATTTAGTACCATTAAAGTAGTGATTAAGCACAACAAACCAAGCCGTGAAACTACTTTCTGGTTAGCACCGAAACTGGACTACTTACCAGTTAAAGTATCGCATGTCGATAAGAAAACCTCTTACGGTTTACTGCTGACCGGCTATAACGGTAAAACGAACTAAGGTTTTTTGGTGAATTTCGCTTGATTTTTTTTGGGTGCTTTTTACAATACGCTTTTGCTTTAAAAAGCACCTGCTCTTGAGGATTCTCCCGTGCACGCACTAGAACAGAAAATCTTAGCCGAAGGTATCGTTCTATCTGAAGAAGTTTTGAAAGTTGATTCTTTCTTAAATCACCAAATTGATCCAATCATGATGCAGCAAATTGGTCAGGAATTTGCGCGTCTGTTTAAAGATGCTGGTATTACCAAAATTATTACCATTGAAGCATCGGGTATTGCACCTGCAGTCATGGCAGGCCTAGAGCTTGGTGTTCCAGTAATCTTTGCACGTAAATATCAGTCTCTCACTTTAAAAGATGATTTATACCGTTCTAAAGTATTTTCATTTACCAAACAGACCGAAAGTACGATTGCCATTTCAAATAAACACATCAGCTCAACTGATAAAGTTTTAGTGATCGATGACTTCTTGGCAAATGGTCAGGCAGCACTTGGTCTTGCTGACTTGATTCATCAGGCGAATGCTGAAGTGGTAGGGATCGGAATTGTGATTGAAAAATCATTCCAGCCAGGCCGTGACCTGTTACTTGAAAAAGGTTATCGCGTTGAATCATTAGCGCGTGTGAAATCTTTGGCAAATGGTACTGTCGAATTTGTTCGAGATTAAGTTTACAAATGAATATTTTAAAGGGTGCTTCGGCACTCTTTTTTATTGGATTTTTTTAATTTCGGTTAGCTAAGAACAAGTATAATCTACCTTAGATTCATCACCCTTTAGACAAAAAATGCCCGCCTAAACCCATAAAAAAAGTGCATTGATACCTTAACCCTACATGTTAATCGTCTTATCCAGCAAAAAATTATAAAAAGTGGAAAATGCATGTATTTACAACTCAACTAAACTTCTCTGAATTAAACTCTACTAGAATCAAATTGGTACGAAATGTTCCTGACTTCAATATTCAGAACCGACATACTGTTAAGCAGGATGTGCTGAATAATTGCTTGTCTAAGGAAGATTCCATATCACACATTTGCTTAAAATGAATAAATACTAATCGCTGATGGAAAATCCTATGCAATGTCCTAAATGTGGTTCAACGGAAATTGAGCTACGCGATCACGAAAAGAATCTGAAAAAAATTGGTGGTATTTTAATGACCTCAGCTGGTGCCACTGCCGGTACAGTAGGCGGTGCAGCCTCTGGTGCTTCAATTGGCGCTGCCATTGGAACGGTCGCGGGTCCTTTAGGGGTAATTGTAGGCGGCACGGTTGGAACCTTCGTAGGCGCAATCAGCGTAGGCATTACTGGGGGCGTGGTCGGAAACTTCTTAGGTAAAAAAGCAGGTGTTTCTGTAGATCGCAATCTGTTTCTGGATTATCAGTGTCTGAATTGCAAACATAGATTCAGCCAAAAAGATCAAAAAGATCAANNAGATCAAAAAGATCAAAAAGAAGATTAATAAAATCAAGGAAATGAAGCTGATTCTTCATTTCCTTTTTTAATTAATTTCTTAAGTCTGATAGAGTTTTAAAGCAACTTCGGCCAGACGTTTACCCTGTACTTCACACAAAATTTTCTCATCTTGGCTTAAGCCTTGGTCATGACGCGGGCCACTAACATGACTTGCGCCATAAGGTGTACCACCACTTTTAGTATTGGATAGTGCTGGTGTCGCATTGCTTAATCCCATGATCATCATACCGTGATGAAACAATGGCGGTAGCATCGTCAGTAAAGTACTTTCCTGTCCGCCATGCATCGAGCCTGACGCGGTAAAAACACAGGCTGGCTTACCATGCAAAGCACCATTCAGCCATAAACTGGTGGTCTGATCCCAGAAGTATTTCATTTCTGAAGCCATATTTCCAAAGCGGGTGGGTGAACCTAATGCCAAAGCAGCACACTGGGCAAGATCATCTAAAGTACAGTAGATATCACCTTCTGCCGGAATGCTTGGTTCTGCTTCTTTCACCACCGTCGCAATATTCGGAACAGTACGAATTTTTACAGCCACCCCTGCTGCTTCAACACCATTCGCAATCAGATGCGCCATTTCTTTGGTTGAGCCATATTTGCTGTAATATAAAACAAGGACATGAGGTTGCATAAAGTTCTTATTCATTACTTAAAAAAATAAAACTATACGGTATTTCGCAACTTTTTTGGGTAAGCTGAAGAATGAAAATTCATGATGAATAAAAAAATTGAGATTGAAAGCGCATGATCGTTGAATATTTAAAGAAGTTACCTTTTTATGAAAAACACTGGTTTCAATTTATTTTATTTGTACTACGGCGTTTTGAGACTGACCGTTGTCGTGAGCAGGCCGGTTCCCTGACCTATACCACCCTGTTTGCGGTAGTCCCGATGCTGACCGTTTTTCTGGTCATTATCTCTTCAATCAGGGCATTGGAACCGGCACGACAACAGCTCCAACAGCTGATTTATAGTAACTTTTTACCTAAAACGACCATCGCCTTCGATAAAGCGCTAAATGCCTTCACAGAGAAGTCCAGCAATTTAACTATTATCGGTATTCTTTTCTTATTCATTACCACAGTACTGATGCTCAGTAGCATCGAAACGGTCTTTAACAGGATCTGGCGTGTGACTGAAACCCGCGGTGGCATTATCGGTTTTATGCGTTACTGGACCATAATTTCACTTGGTCCAATTTTGCTGGGCAGCGCCTTTGTGATTTCTTCTACTTTGGCCTCCATGAATATTCTCAGTAATAACTTTGCCGGTTATGAACTGGATGGCGCCTTTATTCTCTGGGTAATTTCCTTTTCTCTGACCGTGCTTGGCTTTTTTATTCTGAACTGGACTATTCCTAATCGAAGTGTACCGCTCAAGTCTGCTTTAATTGCCGGCCTGTTTAGTGCCATCGTATTTGAGCTATTAAAAAACCTGTTTGGCTTTTTGATGTCAAACTTTACCAGTTATGAAATTGTTTACGGCGCTTTCGCAGCAGTTCCTATTTTCCTGCTCTGGATTTACCTGTCCTGGATTATTGTATTGTTGGGCGTGGAAATCAGTTATGCCCTGACTGCATTCGAATCTGGACAGGACAATAAGCGTCATCCGATCGTCATGTTGCTGGATCTATTAGAACTGTTTTATAAAAAGCAGAAAACTGGTGAAAGTGTCAGTGAAGCACAGGCACTGGAAGTTTTGGGACGGGATGAAATTGGACGCTGGCCTAGCTATGTCAGCATGTTTGAAAAACAGAATCTGATTAAACGTACAGATGACAATGAATATGTGCTGGTACGCGATCTGGATCAGGTCAGCTTCTGGAATTTTTATCTACAGCTTCCTTATCCATTGCCGCGCAAACAGCATCTGACTGATGTGCATACTGATGATCTCTGGATGCAAAAATTCTCACCCAAATTGAATGAAACTGATCAGTTTCTGGAAGAAAAACTCAGTTTTCCATTATCAGAGCTGTTCCGCAGTAAATAAATTCAATCCTCTCTTTTGAGAGGATTTTTAAGTAGATTGATTTGATTTTCAGCGGATAATCGTCCTTGCTGTCATTAAAGCTATAATCCAAAAACCAGGTGTCGTCATTTTCATTGACCGGGTTTTTATATAGAGGTTTGAGTCTTGATCTGAGGCTCAGGCTTCTTTAACCATCCTTGTAAACTCACCAGAATCACGCCCAGCATTACCATACAAGTACCAACAATAAAGTTGATCTCAATATGCTCATTTAGAATCAATACGCCAAACAGCATGCCAAATACTGGTGTTAAAAAGGAAAACACCCCTAAACGTGAAGCCAGGTAGTGTTTTAGCATCCAGAACCAGATCAGATAACTGGCAAAGGAAATCACCACCGTATGAAAAATCAGGCTGGAAATCGACAAAGTTGTCCATTGAATGCTGGCTTGCCCAGTCAAAAAGGACAAAGGCAACAATACCATGCCAGCGATCAGCAATTGATAGAATAAAGTTTGGGTTGCAGGCGCTTCAGCCAGCGAGCTCAAACGTACACTCACGGTCGTGGCTGCCCAGAATACACCAGCCAGCAATGCCAGAAAATCCCCCCATAAGGCATGAGATTGTAGAGCAGATCCTGTCTGGGGACGCAGCAGGAAACTCACCACAATACCACTAAAGGCAAGAAAAATTCCTCCCCATTGCACATGAGACAAACGTTCCGCCGGCAGTTTCCAGTGCAAGCCTAAAGCCACAAAAATCGGTGCGGTATAGAGCAAGACAATGGTATGGGAAGCTGAGGTATAACGCAGCGCCTCACCCACCAGATAAAATTCAGCGGAAAACAGCACACCCACCAGTAAACCCGCAGATAAGTATCGTGCACTCCAAAGCTGACGGCGTACACTTTGCTGAATTAAAGGATAAACCATAAGTGCAGATAAGGCTGAACGTAATGCAATTTGCATCAGGGCAGAAATATCACTGGCCGCCCATTTCAGTACGACCTGCTGCAAACCCCACAACATACATAGTACAAACATAATGGCAGATGCTTTAACATCTAGTGCCTGACGATGATTCAAAAAATATAGTCCTGTTCTCGATTTGAGCCGCTACATACTAAAAATGTTAGAAGTAGAAGATATACATCAAAATAAACACACGATGGGGTAATTCAGGCAAAAAGAGTGATGCATAAAAAACGATTTAGACACTACCCAATCTATATCTAGAAACCGAATGGCAACCGCGTCTGATCAATTTGATAAATTATCCCTTGCTCATTACACTTTTCTAAGCAAAATAAAGGAGCCCTTCGGCTCCTTGATCTCAAAAATCCAGTCTTACTTTACAAATGTCGTCCAGACATAATCCTGATTTTGGCCTTTTAGGGTTATTTTCAATTGATCACCCGATTGCAAGGCAGCCACCCCTGCTGGTGTACCGGTCATGACCACATCGCCTTCTTCAAGTGTAAATACTTGACTAATGTCTGCCAATAAAGTTGCAATATCAAAAATCAATAAAGCTGTATCGCCTTTTTGACGCAGCTCATCATTGATCTCCAGCGTATAGTGCACATCTTTCCAGTCAGCAATCACATCGCCTACTGGCACCCAGTCAGCAAGTACACAAGAACCATCAAAAGCTTTGGCCCGTTCCCAAGGTTGACCTTTTTTCTTCAGGTCATCCTGCAGATCACGTAAGGTCAGATCCAGACCTAAAGTCACAGCGCCAATTGCCTGCAAAACTTTGGCAGGATCATTTTCCTTGCTTAAGGTACGGTCAATACGCAAACTTAGTTCACACTCATAATGACAGTTACCCCAGTCCGGATTCCATTCAATACCAGCATCCAGTGATGTCAAAGCACTCGGTGGCTTGATAAACAGTACAGGACGATCAGGTACCGCATTTCCAAGCTCTTTGGCATGGTCAGCATAACTGCGACCGACACAAACAATTTTCGATGGACGTATACTCATGATCTCTTTCCTGTTCTTGATCTGTCTTATTTCTTGAAGGTATTTTCGAAAATGCTTTGCTCAGTACCATCTTTAAAGGCACGTTTTGGCACAATCACCACTGTACGGTTTTTCAGTTCCAGCATATAGGTCAGCTTGCCGATGGCAAAACTTTGTACTTCATTATAATGCACGACCTTGCTACGCCCGTTATTGAAAATTTCTGCATAGTCCTGAAACAGGTCAATACCCTGTTCACTTTTTCCAAACTGATATTTTACAAACTGGCGCTTAAACATCATCGGTAAGAACCAGTAACGCATGATACCCTGCAGAATCAGGAAGAAGGCACCCAAAGCCACATAATAACGACCAACCCCATTCAGGCCCATTGAAAAGCCCCACATAATAATCCCGATGCTGACCAAAGGCGTCAGAAAGCGTGAAATCTGTTTTTTACCAAAAGTGGCCAGGGCAAATCCATCCTGAGATTCTTCTAGAGTGAGATAATAACGGGTGGATAAAGTCGGTGCTGACTCAGTCATAGCATCACATCAAAAATATAAAATCCTGACCCATACTATATCAAAATATGCTTAAAACTCATGGCTTATGCTATCAATTACATAACTTTGCTTTGGAAATAACTAAATTTAGTTTTAAATAAATCCTCATTAAAACAAAAAACACACAATAGGATATTGGATGAAAGGATTGATCCCCTATTTGCTGATGAGTAGCACCTTATTTGCAATCTCACCGGCTTTCGCAAAAATAACGCCATGGACCCCTAATCTGCCAAGCAGTCTTGATGTATTTCAAGGCAATTCTCAGCAACTGGCCGAACTCACTGGCGAGCGTATCCTGATTTATGCGCATCCCGCCGGCAAAACCCATCTACCGACTTTTAAAACAGCTTCTAGTAGCAAATCCCAGTTTTACAGTGCAGCTGTGGTCTTACCTACATCCGAAGCACAAGTCGAAAAATTATTGCAACATTATCCGAATTATGTCGACCTGTTTCCGACCCTAAAATCCGCCAAAATAATTGAGCAGCAAGGGAGCATTCAACAAGTCAAATATCAGGTGCATATTCCTACCCCAATTCCAGTCTTAAACTTTAAAGAAACTGTGGTGATGCAGCATCATCTGGAAAATAACAGTATCAGCACACTGATTCTGGATGCGCCAATTCCCTATGGGGCCGGAAAGCTGGAATGGTTTGCACTGGGTCCCAATAAAACCTTAGTGACAGTAACGCAATGGGGCGATCTAAACCAGCCACGAGGTTTTCTGTTTAGCAAGATTCTAAATGCCCTACCGGAAGCCAAACTCGGCATTCCCGCCGGCACCAATGCCTTTCTGCTTGAAGCTTTACAACAGCGCTTTAAATATCCTGCTGCCATAGCTTTAAATACGGCAGTGCCTCAAGTTCAACTCAGCAATCAACAAACTCAGAAAATTGCCCAGCTCAGTCAGAAATCAGGACAGCCAGTCAGCTTTATTTTGCCCAATTATCAGGTCAAGGCCGGTAAAGATTCAGAAAATCTAAGATTCAGTACCACCTATCAATATTTCTCGCATCCGACTGAGAAGCTGCAGCCCTGGTTATCGGCTCAGGCCAGCCAGAAACTCTTTCCACGACAAATCAAAAAAGTGGAACTGAATCCAGTCAACCCGCAAAGTATTGATGCTAAATACAAGGTATCAGTCGGCTTGGGCGTCATTCAGATTCCCTTTAATTTTAAAATGCGTTTTGAACAGCCAAATACCTTACAAAACCAGTTCTATGCCAATGGCGGAGATTTAAAATTTGTACGAGGTGGAATGAAGCTTTTGCCTCAATCTCAGGGAACGCTATTCCAGATTACCAGTTCCATGAAAATTCATGATCAGGCGCCTTTTTTACTGAAAGCCATGCGCAGCCTTCCCTATCATGACATATTGCCGGCTGTTGGTGGCAATACTGTCTACGCCTTGAAGATACAGCAGAAATTAAAATCTTAAGTTCATTTCTAATTATTGGTTTTTTATATGAAAAATTAAAAAACTACAGATGTAAAAAAACCGCATCAATGTGCGGTTTTTTCAGAATTCTTTATCAAGATTGGTGCGCTCAGAGAGATTCGAACTCCCGACCCCTTAGTTCGTAGCCAAGTGCTCTATCCAGCTGAGCTATGAGCGCGACGTCTTGATGGAGTGCATTATATAGAGTTTTCAGTACTTGTTAAGTGTTTTTTAATAAAATCATAACCGAACGTACAGTAATTAAACGATATTGCAATATTTCAGTTTTTTTGATGAAAATTCCTGCGGATTTAGAGTTAAAAACAATAACCCAGACTTGGGGAGATTTCAGGATTAGCTAAATTAATCTTTCAACTACCTCATATTCATTTGTTCACAGCCTAATGGAGCTATTCCCCAACCAGACCAGTTTTAACCTCGCCTGCCCGCTGATAACAGCTCAATACCACGCCATTTGAGGTAACTTGATGATCTGTCAGTGCAAATGCTGCCGGCGTAGAGTCTTCAGCACATAGACGTTTTCCTCTGCCCAATATTACAGGAAAGGTCATTAGATAGAGTTCATCCACAAGATCATGCTTAAAAAGTGCCTGTGCCACTGCGGCACTGCCATACACCCGGATATTTCCCTCCCCTGAAGCCTTCAGGTTAATGATCTCATCAATACTTTTTAGAAAGATCGTATTTTGCCAGTCCGAGTGATCCAAACTGGTGGATAGCACATATTTATTTACTTCATTAATTCCTGGCCAGTCTTCAGCATGCTTCGGCCAGTAAGGTCCAAAAATCTGAAAGGTATTCTTACCAATCAAAATATCGGTAGACTGCATCCATTTTTGCATGATGTGATCAAATGCTGAATCGGGTTCAGCACTAAAATACGGCGCCACCCAGCCACCATATTGAAAGCCACCCGATGTATCTTCTTCCGGACCGCCGGGTGCCTGCATTACACCGTCTAGAGTCAGAAATTCCTGGACAATGATTTTTCTCATCACGCTGCCCTTATTATTATTGAGTCATCTAGGATTTATTTTTAGCATGTGATTGAGGCGGATTCTGTAAATTTTAGGCACAAAAAAACCGCAACATGTGCGGTTCATTGTTCAAGTTGGTGCGCTCAGAGAGATTCGAACTCCCGACCCCTTAGTTCGTAGCCAAGTGCTCTATCCAGCTGAGCTATGAGCGCGTAACTTGTGTCGTCTTTATTAGACTGCGTTATTTTCCGATTTACTTATTGGTGCGCTCAGAGAGATTCGAACTCCCGACCCCTTAGTTCGTAGCCAAGTGCTCTATCCAGCTGAGCTATGAGCGCGACATAAGTAAAGTGGCGGTGAGAGAGGGATTCGAACCCTCGATACAGTTACCCGTATGCGTCCTTAGCAGGGACGTGGTTTCAGCCACTCACCCATCTCACCGTAACGTGCCGCCATAATACAAATTTCGGCTTAGCACTGCAAGCACAGCTTGAAAAAAAACTGCATATTTTTGCTCGTTTAAATACTTTTTAAACAATTTCCCTGTTTTTAATCATTTAAGTCCTGAAAAACCCGATAAATTTCCAGTTATCTAAAATTAGCCAAAAATCGAAAACTTAAACAGATTATTGCAATCATTTACGTGCAGTCTGCACTGACATGACTTATGCTAAACCTATCTCCAAGGACACTTTAAAGATATGATGAAAAATTGGGTCGATCCTGAAGCAAAAGCTGAAGCCGAACGTTATGACAACCCTATTCCAAGCCGTACCCTGATTCTCGAAACTATAGAAGAAAAAACTGCCCTGTCCCATGCCGACCTGGTGGAATATTTTGAAATTGCCGATCAAAAAAGTATTGATGCTCTGAGCCATCGTCTGATTGCGATGGTACGTGACGGGCAATTGATGAAAGACGGTTACAAGTTCCAGATCGCGGCGGAACAGCCTGAGCATGAAGCAACGGTATATATCAACTCCAAGGGAAGCGGTACAGCCAATATTTCAGGTGAAGATGACCTGCTCTTACCTGAGCGTGAATTACGTCAGGTCTTTAATGGTGACCGTGTCAAAGTCCGTCAGACCTCAGTAGACCGCAAAGGCAAAGCTTGGGGCTTTATTACCGAGGTCTTGCACCATCGTGTCAAACAGATCATTGGTAAAGTGTCTGAATACGAAGGCGAATACTTTGTTCAGCCAGCTAATCCAAATGCACATCAGCCTATTACTCTAGAAAAAGAGCTGATCGAGCATGCCAAGGTCAAAGTCGGCGATTCAATCCGCGTGGCAATTGATACCTACCCGACCAAAGAGGAATTTGCGACTGGCCATATTGTGCAGTCGATGGCAGACAAAGCCGATACCGAAATCATCATTCCACAGACGATTCTGGAATATGGCCTGCCATATGAATTCCCGGAAGAAGTCTTGAAAGAAGCGGAAAGTTTTAAAGAGCCTTCTGCCAAAGACCGTGACGGCCGTGTCGATCTACGTGATTTAGCGCTTGTCACCATTGATGGTGAAGATGCACGTGACTTTGATGACGCGGTCTATGCAGAAAAACGTCCGGGCGGTGGTTATCGTGTGGTCGTTGCAATTGCTGATGTGAGTCATTATGTACGCCCGGGCAAACCACTGGATGATGAAGCGCAAGAACGTGGGACATCCGTGTATTTCCCACACTTCGTTTTACCAATGTTGCCTGAAGCACTCTCTAATGGCCTGTGTTCATTAAATCCGAATGTCGATCGCCTGTGCATGGTCTGTGACCTGAAACTGTCACGTGCTGGCCGAGTGACCGGGTATGAATTCTATCCTTCGGTGATGCATTCCAAAGCACGTCTGACTTATGACCAGGTCGCGAAGTATTTTGAAGGTGACAGTACAGCGATTACTGAAGATCGTAGTGTACGTAAATCACTAAATACCCTGTTCCAGTTGTATCAAATTCTAAAAGGCTTGCGTGCTGAACGTAATGCAATGGAATTCGAAACCATTGAAACCTATATGACTTTCGATGAGCTGGGTGGTATTAATGAAATTCTGCCACGTACCCGTAATGATGCGCATAAGCTGATTGAAGAATGTATGTTGCTGGCCAACGTTGCAGCAGCTGAATATGCATTGAAAAATGAAATACCGATGCTGTACCGGGTGCATCAACCACCTGAGTTTTCGCGTATCCAGAAAGTTCGTGATTTCGTGAAACTGCTGGGTCTGCCATTCCCGGAACAGCCAACCCAAGCCGATTATCAGGCAGTCATTGAAGCGACCAAAGACCGGATTGATGCGCCAAGTATTCATGCCGTGTTATTACGCTCCATGATGCAGGCCTATTACGGTGCCGACAATGCTGGTCACTTTGGTCTGGCTTATGAAGCGTATACGCACTTCACCTCTCCAATTCGCCGTTACCCAGATCTGTTATTACATCGTGCTATCAAAGCCCATCTGAGTAAAAAGCCATATCCAATTTCAGGTGCCTCTTTAGATGATGCCGGTGAGCATTTCTCAGCAACAGAACGCCGTGCTGATGAAGCCTCCCGCTCTGTAACGACCTGGCTGAAATGTCACTATATGCAGCAGCATTTAGGTGAAGAGTTTGTTGGTATTATCAGTGCAACGGCTGAATTTGGTTTATTTGTCACGCTGAAAGACCTCTATGTCGATGGTATGGTGCATGTCAGCCAGTTGGGCGATGACTTCTTTGTCTTTGATCAAAGCAGCCAGAGTCTGGTCGGCCAGAACCGTGGTCAGATCTTTGGTTTGGGCGATGAAGTGAAGATCAAGGTCGCTGGAGTCAATCTGGAAGAACGTAAAATTGACTTTGAACTGATCCAGCAACTGACTCATGCGGGTCGTCCAATTCGTGCCCGTGCTCCACGTGTCATAGAAAAAAAACCTGCACCACGTCCGGAAGCAAAAGAGGAAGTCTTCAATAATCATGAGCGTGCGCAAAAAGTCCAGCCCAGTGATGATGGAGAACAGCCCATACGACGCAAAAAAGACAAATCCAAGCCCAGTTCCTACAGCAAAAAGCCTGCTAAAAAATCTACAGGAAAGTCTGAAGCAAAGGCTAAAGATAAAGTGAAGAAAAAAGCCAAGATCAAAAAGAAAAAGTCGAATGCAAAAGCCAAGACTGACTAATTTCTAATGATAATAAAAAGAGCGCTACGGCGCTCTTTTTTTATTTCTTAGACTTAAATCTAAATAACTTGACTAAATTATTGAAAACAATATCTTTTAACGCTTTTGAGAGGGGTAACTAATGAAAAAGATTCTAACACCTATTTTAGCTGCATCATTTCTCTTCAGCATAGGCTGCGCCACGATGTTTAATGGTTCGAGTCAAACTGTAAATATTCGCAGTAATGATACTGAAGCTAAAATTTATGTGAATGAAGAGTATATGGGGAAAAATAACGCCGTTTATACTTTTAAAAAGAAAGAAAATTATGTGCTAAAAGCTGAAAAAGCAGGGTGTAAAACTACAACAGTGATTCCTCAAAAGACTTTTGACCCTACTACACTTTTAGGTATCTTTGTTGACTGGGGTATCATCTCTATTCTAGTAGTCGATGGTGCAGCTACAGGTGCATGGCAAAAGTTTAATCAAACGAGCTATGTTGTAGATCCTGACTGTTAAAATTTAAAAGCCTATAATTTCAAAGTTATGGGCTTTTTTAAATTCTATTCAAAATAAAAATAAATTCTTTTCATTTCTCGCTAAATAATAAATCTCACGTTCACCTTGATTTCCCTACCAATAAGCCCTACATCTAGATTTAACACAGGAAATGACTTCGGCAGAAACGACATGACATTAGAAAAAGCAACTTTACCCGTTCCCCAATTCGATCAGATTACGCTGGCAGACCTTAAACAAAAAATTGAAGACTGCATTCAGCAAGGTTTGCAATTTCTAAATGAACTGACCCAGACGCCTGATACTGTCCAAGAACAACTTGCGGTTCTGAAGCAAGTTGATACGCTAGAAAATAATATGGGCGAGTCCTGGGGAGTTTTGTCGCATCTGAACGCAGTCATGAATAACAGTGAAACCCGTGATGTTTATCAGGCGCTATTACCGTGTCTAAGTGATTACTATACCCAGCTGGGTCAGCACACAGCGCTATATCAAACCTATCAGCATGTGCAGGATGCACCAGTTTTCAATGAACTGCCGGAAGCCCAGCAAAGTGCGATTAAACTGGCACTACGTGATTTTAAATTGTCAGGCGTAGCGCTAGAGGGTGAAGCAAAAAAACGCTATGCAGAAATTTCTGCACGTTTGTCACAACTTTCTTCAGATTTCTCCAATCATGTACTGGATGCAACTCAAGCCTATTTCAGACCGCTCAAAGAAGAAGAATTAGCGGGGCTGTCTGACAGCAATATTGAACTCTTAAAACAATATGGTCAGCAACGTGAACTGGATCAGCCGGTTGCCACTTTAGATTTCCCGTCTTATCTGGCAATTATGACTCACGCCGAAGATCGTAGCCTGCGTGAAGAGCTCTATAAAGCCTATACCACACGCGCGTCAGATCAGTCCGAACAGACTGAATTTGACAATACAGCCATCATGGAAGAAATCCTGAAATTACGTCAGGAAATGGCAGCACTCTTAGGCTTTAATAATTATGCCGAATATTCACTGGCCAGCAAAATGGCACCGAATGTCGAGGCTGTGGATGAATTCCTGCGTGATCTGGCGGAACATGCCCGTGCGCCTGCTGAACAGGAAGTGGCTGAACTGAAAGCCATCGCTGCTGAAGATGGTATTACTGAATTAAAGCCTTGGGACAGCAGTTACTATTCTGAAAAGCTGAAAATGCAGCAGTTTAATCTGTCTCAGGAATCACTCAAACCCTACTTTCCGGCTCCAAAAATCTTGCAAGGTCTGTTCAGTATCCTGAAACGTTTATATGACATTCAGGTGATTGAACGTGAAGCGCCAGTTTGGCATCCAGATGCACGTTATTTTGAACTGGAAGACCAAGGTGAAGTGATTGGCGGTTTCTATTTTGACCTCTATGCGCGTCAGGGCAAACGTGGCGGTGCCTGGATGAGCGGCTTCCGTTCACGCATGCAAATTACTGAAGGTCTGCAAAAACCGATCTGTTACATGGTGGCAAACTTTACTCCACCAGTCGGTAACCGCCCTGCACTACTGACTCATGATGAAGTGATTACCCTGTTCCATGAGTTTGGTCACGGTCTGCATCATATGCTGACAGAAGTGGACAATATTGCTGTGGCTGGTACACACGGCGTGGATTGGGATGCTGTTGAGCTACCAAGCCAGTTTATGGAATTCTGGGCTTGGGATCAGGACAGTTTAAACCTGCTTAGCGAACATATAGAAACCAAGGAAGTCTTACCTGCTGACTTGTTAAAAGCCTTACTGGATGCTCGCTTCTTCCAGTCCGGTATGCAAACTTTGCGTCAGCTGGAATTTGCTTTATTCGACCTGAGCATTCACCGTGCCAATCCGGCATTGAATGCTGAACAGATTCAGGCAACCTTAAACGAGATTCGTGAAAAATACGCCGTTTTACCCACTACACCATATAACCGGTTCCAGCACAGCTTCAGTCATATCTTCGCGGGTGGATATGCAGCGGGCTATTATTCTTATAAATGGGCAGAAGTTTTGGCCAGTGATGCCTTCGATCGCTTCGAAGAAGAAGGAATTTTTAACACTGAAACCGGAAAGCAGTTTAGACAAAAAATTCTAGCAGTTGGCGGAAAAGATACAGCACTTGACGCATTTATCAATTTCCGCGGACGCGAGCCAAAAATAGATGCTTTGTTACGTCATCAAGGTTGGACGAACCGCTCTAAAAACGCTTAAACTACGTTTTTAAGTAAATTACAGGGTGAGTATGATGGCTATCAAACGTCGTTTCATTGCAGGCGCAAAATGTCCTAAATGTCAGGCGTTAGATCGGATCGTTATGCTGACCTCTGGTGAAGCTGAATGGATTGAATGTATCGAATGTGGGTATGAAGAAAACCGTCCTACCCATATCGAGGAACCTGAGTCACCAGCCGTTCCGGATGAAATTGGTGTGATTCAGTTTAAACCCCGTCAGCCAAAAGAATAATTTCGGGAACCTAAATGACTCTAGATCATCGACAAAATCCTAAACTTTTATGGGGAATAGTGAGTGGATTAATTGTTGTGATTGTTGCTGTTTTAATAATTACACAGTTTTTTCTCACGCAAAATGAAACATTACCGGCACATCAGGGTGACTTGATGCATGCACCGGTGACACAAGCAGCACCTAAAGCAGAAGCTGAACTGGAAGAAATTGTGCCTACTTCTGAAAATGTCCTAGTCGATGCCTCTATTATAAGAGAAGAAGTTACTGCGAATGCTACTTTGGCGAAAGAAGAAATTGCCAAACTGGAAGATATCCAGCAACAGCTCAATGAGCAGGAAAAAAGCCTGAAGCAACAGCATAGTGATGCGGATGAGCTGATTAAACTCAAAGAGGAACAAATCAAGTTACTCGAAGCACAACTGGCACAATAGTCAGAATGAGTTAGGGATTTTCAGCTAGAATATCCACAGATTTTCTAGCTAAGTTCTCTCATGAGTGTAGCCTCTCCCTCGCATCTGGTTAGGGCAATTGTCTTTCTGACCTGTTCCGCTTTTCTGTTTTCAGTCATGGGCGTCTGTATCCGCTTCGCCTTACACACGGTTGACAATGCCACGGTGGTATTTTTCCGGAATTTTGTCGGCCTGTTTATCTTTCTGCCATTAATCTTTAATAAAGGCATTAGCTTTTTTAAAACTGAAAAACTCTGGATGCGCACCTGGCGTTCTGTCGCAGGTCTGACAGCGATGTATGGCTTTTTCTATGCCATTGCACATTTAAAGCTCTCCAATACCATGGTCTTCACCTATTCCTCACCGATTTTTATTCCACTGATTGCCTGGCTGTTTCTAAAAGAAAAAGTCACTCAAAGCATGTTACTGGCTGCTGCGATCGGTTTTATTGGCGTGTTGTGCGTGGCTAAGCCTGATTCCGGTTTATTTAACCTAATGTCTGTGATTGGCTTGAGTGCCAGCTTCCTGGCTGCTATGGCTTTTGTCACGGTTCGCGCACTAACTCAGACCGAACCACCAGAACGGATTGTGTTTTATTTCTGTCTGATCGGCACCCTGATTTCCATGGTTCCAATGTTCTGGCATTGGCGTCCTTATACTCTGACTGAACTCGGTTATTTAATTGCAGCCGGTTTATTGGCAAATACCAGCCAGTTATTTCTATCCAATGCTTATAAACTGGCACCTGCTGGTCAGATTGGGCCAGTGAACTATATTGCGATTTTCTTTGCTGGCTTATGGGGTTTTATATTCTGGCAGGAAGTTCCGGATCTCTATAGTATGCTCGGACTAGGATTGATATTTTGTGGGATTCTACTCTGCAGTCCTGTTTTACAAAATAAGCTTAGGCTGCGTTAAGGCCACAATAGAAAAAGCACCCGAAAGTGCTTTTTTTATTTGCTTAAATTACTGATACCAGCCGAAGAGTTTAAATACATAAGGGATATAGGCAATGATCAGCATCGCTGGCAGTAACACGATCATCGGTAAAATCCAGCGCTCATAACGGTAATAGAAGGACTTATGTCGAACTTCTGCATCCGCCTCGGCTACCTCAGCATCACCAATGGATTGCCTTGCTAACAGATGATTCAGGGCAACTGGCGGTGTCACATAACCCAGCTCGAAACCAATCAAGGTAATCATCCAGAAATGCACAGGATGAATTCCATACTGATAGGCGACTGGTGCAACCGTTGCTGAAATCAGGATCACAGCACCGAACGGATCCATGATCATGCCAACAAATACCATCAGACCGACAATCATGGAAATTACCAGAATGGTACTGCTGATATCTGTCGGGAACGCTTCCATAATTTCCATACGTTCCAGCAGGCCACCCACACTGACAGACAGTGCCATCAGGATCACCAGCGCACCAATGTGTCCAACCGTTTCACTGGTCGAAATGTGTAATGATTTCCAGAAGCCGACTTGACGCGGGCTTTCACCAACAGTCGAACGTTTTACACCATGGTCTACAGCCAGCTCACTGCCCTGCTGCTCAATATGCTCTGCTTCACGATATTCAGCATTCATGGCTGTACCCGCGGTCGCCATTGCAGGCGTATTTGCTGAACCTAAGGTGGTAGTTAAGGTTTCATCCCAATGTCCCATTGGCGGTAATGGTGCAGGCTCATGACGTAACTTATCAAATAGCACGATCATCAACAGAATGACTGGCATCATGACAGGTGCAGTAAATTCATTCAGATCTGTAGACAAGGCATATTTGTAGAACAGCCAGATCAGAATGAAAATCACGATATAAGGAATCACATTTACAAAGGCACGTGCAGACTGAGGTGCAGCCAGACCAGGTGCAGCAATACGGAACTTGCTTTCAGCAAAGAATAGCGAAATGATCAGGAACAATGTTGAACTGAGCAAGAAGACGTAGACACCGTAGTGATACAGCATATCTGTCGTCACTTCCTTGTTCAATGAAGCCACCACAACAATTAATAGACATGGGCGAAGTACTACACCGAGTGAACCGGACATCGCAGTTGCTGCCAAGGCAAACTGACGGCGACCGCCAGCATTCCAAACTTCCTTATAAATGATTGCACCCGCAGCAATCACGAAAATCCCGGATGCACCGGTATAAGCAGTAGGTAGCGCAGCTGCCAGCAGGATTAACCAGGTCAAGGTTTCTGGAGCCAGATTCCATGGACGCAGGATATTCAGGAACATGTCTACGACACGGGTTTGTTTCAGCAACATACCGGCCCAGATAAATAAGGCTAAATTCAGGAAGATGCTCGAAAATTCAACGAGTTGCCCCAGATAGATGCCCTGACCCATCGGGTAATCCATCAAGAAGACAAAGTTAAACCCGGTACTGATAGCCATATAGGCATACAGTGGGATGCTTAAGAAAGCCAGTCCGAAACTACCCCCTTCTCGGGTCGCCTGAGGTGGCTTAATGACTTGGTACAAACTGATCAGGGTCAATGTTCCAAAGAGAATCATCCATAGCCAGTAGACATACTTCATGTCTCCCATCGGCACCCCGGAATTCAGCACCGACATATATTGGCTATAGGAAGAATAGACTAGGAAACTGTTCGCGATCACCATCGCCACGGAATAGACTTTGAAATCGATACGGGTGGCTGGGCTACGTAGACCGATATGATGGGTTTTTAATGTCGCACTGATTGCAGCAAATACCACCATGATAATCAACAGTAAGGCACGGTTTTCAGTCCCAAACTTGAAAATGCCAAAGAATGAGGTTTCAAAACTGCGATAAGCGCGAATACTTGGATGCGCTTCAATATGCGTCATCGCCTTGTCATAGAACTGGTAGGACTCTTCACAGACCTGTTGTGCCTGCATAACTGCAGCACGCACATCCGCTTCAGAACGTACACCGAAGAAATCGGCATATTCATCGGCGGCATCTGCTTTCATCTGCTCCTGAACTTTTTGATCGACATTAATATTACGATCACATTGTGGTGCTTTCGGTTCAGCACGCAAAAACGAATATTGCATGCCTGTCGCCGGATCACCATACAGACGCTCGCCCATACGCAGTAACTGACCATGAATCATTTCCCCGGTTCCAATCACTAAGGTCAGTAAGAGCAAGATGAGCACGACAAAGGTCGAGATCCACTCTGTCCAAATATAACGTAACAGACCTAATCCTGATCTGTTTTGATTATCGTTGTGCATGTATTTTCCTATTCTTATTTTCGCGCCTTACATTCTTTTAAGCGCTGGTCTTCCTGTCTGCCCCGAAAATTCCTTTACAAGGGTCAGTATCATTATTTTCTGTTTTGACTCTGCATGAAAATCAGCAGAATAAAAATGACAATTTATCTTTTCTTTTTGTCTTTTTTGCCAACAGTTTCAGCTATCCCCAACATAGTTACCCAAGATATAGAGCAATGCGACTACCACTCCCCAGATCACCCCTAACAAATGCGCTTCGACCAGTACCGGACTGCCAATAAGTTGTGCAGTTTCCTGATTTCCAATGGTATTTTCCCAAATCAGTTTGGCAAAGATTAAAAATAATACCAGTACGGCAAATCCACGTTCACGTTGATAAAGCAGATGCACACAGGCGACTGCGACATAGGCCCCATGTAATACCCCGGATAGTCCTGCATATGCTTCAATATTTGGCAGGAAAAAATAAAAACTCAGGCTGATCAACGGTGGCAGAATCAAAAGAATTGAGACGAAATGCCACACAGATGCACGGGGAAAAATGAAAGGTAGACAAATAAAGGCAAGAATATTCAGAAAATAATGGGCCCAGCCGACATGCACCCAGTGCGCAGTCCAGAGCCGCCAGAATTCCCCGAGCAGGCTTTCCTGCCAGTAGATGAAAGCATCGTTAAAGATTTGCAAACTCGCTGAAAGAGAGACAAAAGCCGCCAGAAAAATAATTTTTCGTCGAAGATGTTGATCTTGCATCGGCTCCTTGAACTCCTTTCAGCATATTGAAAATGACCTCTATGAGCATCATTCACTTAATTTTTCATTAAATTATAGATCAGCGCTGAACAGATCATCCAGTTCTGAGGAATTATCTGTTTCATCCCAGAAGGTCTGCATGCCATCATCTGCACTACGAATACCGGTATTTTCAGTCCAGTAACGGTCAGAAATACCATTCACCATAATGGCAGCCATACTGTCGATCAGCTTGAACTGAGGATTGACCGGTTTTTCATCACTACGTGCCTGATCAAAGGTTCTTAATGCATCACGAATTTTGGCATCATCCCCACTAGCCTGTGCCGCTACAGCATATAAGGCATGTGATAAACGTACACCTTTTTGCTCACCGATTTGTACTGACTGTTTCAGAGTTTGGTAAGGATCAGGTTTTCCATCACCTGCCCCTGGCAATAAAGTCCAGATGACAGCACGGGTTGCATTTGGTGCGCCCCAGAATTTGGTATTATCCAGACAGGTCATGCCACGCTCAACCACAGCCGCAATATCTTTAGGTACTTGTACGGCCCCACCCGAGTTAATGTCATTGGTCATGGCTTGCAAGCCACTCAGCATGCCTAGCAGATAAACTGTCTGTTCAATATCACTGTTCATGCGTGGGCAGCTTTCACCCAGCGCTTTTTTATATTTTTTCTCATAACGAGTCTGGAATAACTGATAACCCGTGTACTGGCGTTGTGCAGCCAATGCAGCCCAGCGTTTCTGCTCAATCCGCGCATCCTGAGCTTCAGTCACCTGATTGACTTTAGAAGCACGCAGATACCGTAGCTCTGCATCCAGCGCTTTCTGCTCGGCACAAATTCCGGCTGCAGAATACATCAGTACTGCAACACGAGTCGGATCAGCCCCCATTTCCTTGGTCGACATGATAGCCGGCGTTAAAGAATTCCCGGAATTACACACCATCTCGGCATCATCCATCGCCAGGATTGGTGGAACAATATGCTTTTCAGTGAAACCCAGCGCCACATTGGCACCGGTTTTAATGACCTGAGAACATCCTGTTAGAACTGTTGTTGTTATTGCAATGGTCGCCATACCTTGGCATATTTTTCGGACGCTCGACATTTTCCTGTCCTCTATAATTGTGATTATGTCCATTATTCTGCTAAACATATCAGAAGCATATAACGAATAAAAGAGTATTTACTCTAATTTAAACCAGACACTTTGCCATTAAATCGCCCAGCTGCAATTGACTGTAGTAGATAAAATCCCAAATTTTGGGCAAAAAAAAAGTAGCATTGCGACGGTTCAGCACATGCTACTTATCAACTTGGCAAGTCGAGAAGAAAATAGGTTCTCGAGCTTAATTCTGTTATTTAGGTGAAAATCTGTCCTTCAGCACCGTTCCCAGCCGTCCTATGACTAGGACCATCACAATCGCAACGATCAAAAACATTCACATTGGAAATTCCATCATGATCTCCTGTGTTCGCTGTTGGTGACTTAAATGTACCTGCTTATAAAAAAAGCAGCTGAAAAATTGTCAGACAATTCATTGTTTTTACAGAGAAATATAATTTTTTTGTCTGACAATTTAAGCGGATTAGCGTATAAATATTTATTTTTAATCAATTTATTTAAAATTTCGGAATCTCATTTGTCGGACAATTAAAGTACTTTTGTTAAAACTTTCAAAGACTTCCATTGTTTAAAAGGCAACTGATCACACCAGATGAGCAACGGACGTGCTTTTGCATGTTGGAAATACACCACGATATAAGCTTGGTGATCAATCACGTGACTGATCAACACTCGCCGTGTACCTTGCGCAGCTGCTGTCAGTGACCATTCACGTCCATCCAGATATTCAAACTGCTCAATGTGCGGTGTCTTACGATAAAACAACTGGTAGATGACCAGACCGATGACGCCACAAACCAGCCACATTATTACAGGCAATAACTGATACAGCAAGAACATCAATACAGCGAAAATAAAAAGCTGAAACACAAGCGCACACTTACTGCGTTTCAGCCTGAAACAGCGATTATCCATGAACGTAAAATTTAAGCTTCTTGATAAAATCTTTTAATTCAGGGCGTGGGGGTTCTGACACTTCCATAAACCAGTCCAGCAGGTCCGGATCTTCCTGTGCAACCAGCTCAGCAAACATCTCTTTTTCGAAGGGATCAGCATTGAGATAATAGTTTTTCACGTAGGGATCAAAATATACATCGATCTCTTTCAAGCCACGACGCGCGCGATAAATCACTTTGCGCTCTTCTAAGGTGATGTCATCAGTCATCGAATTTTCCCAACTCGTTACAAACCTGAGTAGTTTACCTTAAGCCATTGCTGAATTTCGAGGTATTTCATACAAATGACCAAAAGCATCAGTAGATTCCCCAGATTTGAACATTCAGCTCATTGCTCCCTCGTCTGCTCTATCTTAAGTTAAATAAAACATCACAATAAGGGAATTATAAGATGCATTCGAGCGCGATCCGTCCATTGGCCAGCATGCTGCCACGTCAACTTTTCAATGATGAACATGAAGCCTTTCGGGAGACGGTCCGTAAATTTTATGAAAAGGAAGTGACTCCTCATACAGAAAAATATGAACAGCAACAGCATATCGATCGTGAGCTCTGGAATAAAGCCGGTGAACTTGGCCTTCTCTGTGCCACGATGCCTGAAGCTTATGGCGGTTCAGGGGTGGATCGCTTATACAGCATGATCCTGATCGAGGAACAGGCCTATGCAGGCGACTCTGCGACAGGATTTTCATTGCACTCCGATATCGTGGCCAATTATATTCTGAACTTTGGCAATGAAGCACAAAAGCAACAATGGCTCCCGAAAATGGCAACAGGTGAAGTGGTCACAGCAATTGCGATGACCGAACCCGGAACTGGCTCAGATCTGCAGGCAGTACGCACCAGTGCGGTATTAGAAGGTGATGAGTATGTGATTAATGGATCTAAAATTTTCATTACCAATGGATATCTTTGTGATATGGCAATTGTGGTATGTAAGACGGGTCATAGAGAGAAAGGCTCTGCCAACCTGTCTTTAATTATGGTCGAAGCAGATCGTGAAGGATTTAGTAAAGGTAAGCCCTTAAATAAAATCGGCATGAAAGGTCAGGATACCTGTGAACTGTTCTTTGACAATGTCCGTGTGCCTAAAGAAAACCTGCTAGGTCAGGAAGACATGGGTTTTATGATGCTGATGAAAGAACTGGCTTGGGAACGGTTAATTGTGGCCATCATATGTCAGGCAGGGGCAGAAGCGGCATTCGCACATACAGTGAAATACACCAAAGAACGTCAAGCCTTTGGCAAACCGATCAGCGCTTTTCAAAATACCCGTTTTAAACTGGCAGAACTGCGTACCGAAATTGAAATTTGTCGGGCTTATCTGGACCGTTGTATGCAACTACAGCTTACTCAGGAATTGGGAATTGATGCTGCCGCAGCTGCTAAATACAAAATTTCTGAACTGTATAGCAAAGTGGTTGATGAATGCCTGCAACTGCATGGCGGTTATGGCTATATACTGGAATATCCGATTGCACGAGCGTATCTGGATAATCGCGCGAACCGCATTTATGCAGGAACCAATGAAATCATGAAGGAACTGATTTCCAGATCACTCTAATTTGAAATATGAAAAAGGAGTACATCAGGTACTCCTTTTATCTATATGTACACTTAAGACACCAATCTTGGCTTGGCTGGCACGGCACTGGATTTCAATTTGAATTTCAATACTCCATCTTCAAAAGATGCAGTTTTCAGCTCTTTACGATCCGCTAGATAATTATTGGATACTTTCCAAGGCGCATGCTTACCCTGTTTCGGCATCACATCCGCTGCACGGGCAATATAGCCTGAAGTTAAACTACCCATCACCGTATCTTCAAGTAATTCGGTAGCATCCCCTTCTGGAATCACTTCATCATAACCATGCTGATCCATATAATTGAGCAGACGGCAGATATATTCTGCGGCAATGTCCACTTTCAAGGTCCAGGAAGCATTGATATAGCCAATAATCAGCGCCATATTTGGCACATCACTGACCATCACCCCCTGATACAGCATATGCTTCGACGTATCCAAAGGCTTGCCGTCTATCGTGGCCTGAATACCACCCAGAATCTGAATATTTAAACCAGTAGCAAACACAATAATATCCGCATCCAGATGTTTACCTGATTTCAGCTGAATCCCAGTTTCAGTAAATTTCTCGATATGATCTGTTTCTACAGATGCATGACCTTCACGCAGGATTTTGAATAAATCCCCATCTGGCACTACACATAGGCGCTGATCCCAAGGCTCATAATTCGGGGTAAAGTGTTTCATGTCCACTTTACCTTTCAACTGGAACTGTACAGACTTTAATAATAATGTTTTTAGTAATTTTGGCTGTTTTTGTGCAAGTGCATAGATACCACGCTGCATGCCGATATTACGCGCACGGGTCAGCTTATAGGCCACATCTTCAGGCATTAATTTACGCATTTTTGAATAAATCATGTCGATCGAAGGAACTGACGCGATATAAGTCGGTGAACGTTGCAACATGGTCACATGCCCTGCTCCGCCTTTGACCATGGCAGGAACTAGGGTAATCGCTGTCGCACCACTGCCAATAATCACCACTTTTTTTCCGCTATAGTCCAGATTTTCAGGCCAATGTTGCGGGTGAATGAATGTACCTTTGAATGCTTCCTGATTCGGGAATTCAGGCTGGAAACCTTGATCATAATTGTAGTAACCAGTACAGCCAAGAACGAAGTTAGCGATCCAGGTCTGCTTTTTGCCCTGAGCGTTTTCAACTACGACTGACCATTTACGTGAAGCTGAATCATAATTGGCACTAATGACGCGATGTTGAAAATGAATTTTTGAGCTCAAGCTAAATTCTTGAACCACTTCTGCAAGATAGTTTTTAATTGCCGAGCCGGAAGCCAATACACTTTCTTTTTTCCAAGGCTTAAAGTTGAAGCCAAAAGTCGACATATCCGAATCTGAACGGATACCAGGATATTTAAACAGGTCCCACGTACCGCCAAAGCTATCGCGACGTTCAATAATTTCGAATGAGCGTTGAGGACTATGTTTAGAAAGATGGGCTGCCAGACCGATTCCAGAGATCCCCGCGCCTACAATTAAAATATCAACTTGCTTTTCCATATTCTTCTTTTACCTGAGCATTGTCATATATTTTTATTAAAGCACAAAATTGACAATACACAATGTCAAGTTCAAATAAAAGTGATCATTTCTTTATCTTTTCAGGACAAATTTCTAAACTGCCTGATAATGAGTAAATACAAGACAATAAAAAAGGCCGGTTTATTCAACCGACCTTTTCGAACAACGTTTGCTGCTCTACACGAAATTAGTTAACTTCGCGATCTACTAGCTCAACGTAAGCCATCGGTGCAGCATCACCTGCACGGAAGCCCGCTTTAAGAACACGTAGATAACCGCCGTTACGCTCTTTGTAACGAGGGCCAAGAACGGTAAATAATTTACCAACAGTTGCAGCTGAACGAGTACGAGCAAACGCCAAACGACGGTTTGCTACTGTATCGACTTTAGCTAAAGTGATTAAAGGCTCAGCAACACGACGTAATTCTTTTGCTTTAGGCACAGTTGTTTTGATCAACTCGTGCTCGAACAAAGAGTTAGCCATGTTTTGGAACATCGCTTTACGATGACTGCTTGTACGGCCTAATTTCACACCACTATTACGATGACGCATGGTGATAGTCCTACTTAATTAACGGCTACGATAGGCGAAACGATCGTCCATACGGAGACTAGCTGGTGGCCAGTTCTCTAAACGCATGCCGAGTTGTAAGCCTTTGGAAGCCAGAACATCTTTGATCTCAGTAAGCGATTTCTTACCAAGGTTAGGAGTTTTAAGTAACTCAACCTCAGTACGCTGTACAAGATCACCAATGTAGTAAATGTTTTCTGCTTTCAAACAGTTAGCAGAACGAACAGTTAGCTCTAGATCATCTACTGGACGAAGCAAAATTGGATCAACTTCTTCACGAGGTTCTTGAGCCACAGGAGCTTGATCTTTCTGAAGATCAACAAAGATTGCAATTTGTTGTTGCAAGATTGTTGCCGCTTTGCGGATTGCTTCTTCAGGATCAACTGTACCGTTGGTTTCAAGATCAATGACCAGTTTATCAAGGTCAGTACGTTGTTCTACACGAGCGTTTTCCACTGTGTAAGACACACGTTTGATCGGGCTGTAAGATGCATCTAACTGTAAACGACCCACTGGGCGAGTCTCGCCTTCTGGGAAACGTGAGTCAGAAGTCTCGTAGCCACGGCCTTGAGCCACTTTCAGGCGCATTTTAAGATTGCCTGATGCACTTAATGTGCCGATCAAGTGTTCAGGGTTAACCACTTCAACATTATGAGGTAAACGAAGGTCAGCCGCAGTTACGTCGCCTGGACCTTGTTTCTCTAATGTTAAATAAGCTTCATTTTGATCGAACAGCTTAATAGACAATCCTTTCAGGTTCAGCAAGAGCTCGACGATGTCCTGCTGCAAGCCTTCCAAAGTACTGTACTCGTGCTCAACACCTTCAATCTCAACTTCTACCACAGCAGCGCCAGGTAAAGAAGAAAGAAGGATGCGACGTAAAGCATTGCCCAGAGTATGACCAAAGCCACGCTCTAAGGGTTCTAGAATAACTTTTGCCGAGGTCCCGCTTGCCGCTTCGACCTTGATCGCTTGCGGAGTTAGAAACTCATTTGCAGTACGCGTCATATTGCTACCTCAAGGATTATTTAGAATACAATTCTACAATCAAGCTTTCGTTGATTTCAGCAGGTAAATCAGAACGATCCGGTGCAGCTTTGAACGTACCTTCAAGTTTAGAATGATCTACTTCCATCCAAGAAGGAATGCCACGTTGAGCAGCTAATTCAATTGCGTTTTTGATACGTAATTGTTGTTTAGCGCCTTCGTGAACTGCAATCACGTCACCAGCTTTAACTTGGATAGACGCGATGTTAACGCGACGGCCATTTAAAGTGATTGAACGGTGAGATACTAACTGACGAGCTTCTGCACGTGTAGAACCAAAACCCATGCGATAAACAACGTTATCAAGACGGCTTTCAAGCAGTTTCAACAGGTTTTCACCAGTTGCGCCTTTAACACGAGCAGCTTCTTTATAGTAGTTACTAAATTGACGCTCTAAAACACCGTACATACGACGTACTTTTTGTTTTTCACGTAATTGTAGTGAGTACTCAGATTGTTTACCGCCACGAGCTCCACCGTGTTGACCAGGAGCTTTAGCGTGTTTTTTAGTTTTGACGTCAAATGGTTTAACGCCAGATTTTAATTGCAGGTCTGTCCCTTCGCGGCGAGAGAGTTTGCATTTTGGACCAATATAACGAGCCATGAATGTTTCTCCTTACACGCGACGTTTTTTAGGTGGACGGCAACCGTTGTGAGGGATTGGAGTCACATCGGTAATGCTGTTAATTTTATAACCCACTGCACCTAATGCACGAACCGCAGACTCACGACCTGGACCAGGACCTTTCACAAGGACGTCCAAGTTTTTCAAACCGTAATCTAAAGCTGCTTTACCAGCAACTTCAGCAGCTACCTGAGCAGCAAACGGAGTTGATTTACGTGATCCACGGAAGCCTTGTCCACCTGAAGTGGCCCAAGCCAGTGCATTACCTTGACGATCGGTAATAGTCACAATGGTGTTATTAAAAGAAGCGTGAATGTGTGCAACACCTTCAGAGACGGTACGAGTGACCTTCTTGCGTGTGCGAGTATCTTTAGCCATCTTTTAGCTTCCAGAAATCTTATTTCTTAATTGGTTTGCGCGGACCTTTACGGGTACGTGCGTTAGTTTTGGTGCGTTGACCACGGACAGGCAAGCTGCGACGATGACGAAGACCGCGGTAGCAGCCTAAATCCATTAAACGTTTAATGTTCATGGAAATTTCGCGACGTAAATCACCTTCGGTCGGAACCTTGGCAATTTCTGCACGAATCGCATCAAGCTGAGCGTCATCTAATTCACGGATCTTAGTAGTAGTTGGGATACCCGCAGCAGCTAAGATTGACTTAGCAGTGTGGCGACCAATACCAAAGATGTACGTTAGAGAGATAACAGCATGCTTGTTATCCGGAATGTTTACACCGGCAATACGAGCCATTCAATTTTCTCCAAAAAGGCAGTAGAGATAATCAACCGCCCCACAAAAATCTTGAGGGGCGGATAATAACCCAATTCGCCTACTGAAATCAACAGGTCTTGATCAGATTAACCTTGACGCTGCTTATGACGAGGTTCTGCGCTACAAATTACGCGGATAACCCCATTACGACGGATAACTTTACAGCTACCACAAATTTTCTTTACAGAAGCTTGTACTTTCATGATGAAACCTCTAAGTGCGCTTATCCCTTAGGATGAGCAGTCGTTTTTCTCATTAACGTTTGATTGTCATACTGGTGCGATGTGAGATGTGCTTGAAGCTGAGCCATAAAGTCCATCACCACCACTACCACGATCAGCAACGATGTTCCGCCCAAGCTAAATGGAATACCAAAAGAGCTTTGCAGAATCATCGGCATTAAACAGATGACAGTGATGTATATCGCGCCAATAAAGGTCAAACGATTGAGAATATGATCTAAGTAACGAGCAGTTTGCTCACCTGGACGAATACCAGGCACGTAAGCTCCGCTGCGTTTCAAGTTCTCTGACACTTCTTTAGGACTAAATACCAGTGCTGTATAGAAGTAACAGAAAAAGATAATTAACGCACCAAAGAGCACCAAATACAACGGCTGACCAGGCGATAACACCAATGCCAAGTCTTGTAGACTACGCTTGATAATTCCTGCACTTGGATCCGAACTACCAACCCACTGACCTAAGCTCGCTGGGAACAAAAGTAAAGAGCTGGCAAAAATTGCCGGAATTACACCCGCCATATTAATTTTTAATGGCAAATGCGTTTGCTGTGCAGTAAATACACGACGTCCCTGCTGCTTTTGGGCATAGTTCACCGGAATACGACGTTGCGCCTTCTCGATAAATACAATCGCTGCTAGTACAGCAATCGATAACAGACCAAAAATTGCTAGTCCAATTAGACTAGACTGGCCATTATCAACTGAAGTTAGAGACTGCATAACTAAAGTCGGCAATCCTGCAACGATACCTGCGAAGATGATCATGGAAATACCATTGCCCACCCCACGCTCGGTAATCTGTTCACCCAGCCACATCAGGAACATGGTCCCCGCAACCAATGAGGTTACTGCAGGAACATAAAAAGCCAGACCAGAGGTCAGGGTAATTCCCTGGCTGATCAGGCCAGCACACATACCAATTGCTTGCACAAGTGCAAGGAACAGCGTGCCTTGTCGTGTGTATTGGTTAATCTTACGTTTGCCCTGCTCGCCTTCTTTTTTCAAAGCTTCGAGCTGAGGAACCACAGTAGACATCAACTGCACGATAATCGATGCAGAGATGTATGGCATGATCCCTAAAGCAAGAATCGACATTCGCTCTAATGCACCACCCGAAAACATGTTAAACAAACCAAGGATGGTACCTTGGTTTGCATTAAACAGATTTTCTAGCGCAGCATTATTAATCCCTGGTACTGGAATATGCGCTCCTAGTCGAAACACCAACAACGCACCAATGAGAAACATCATTCGATGAATAATTTCACGGTATTTCACATGAAATGGTTGGCCTTTCATCATGTTGACATGACCTGAAGAACTAGGAGTCATAGACACTGGGGATTACTCCTCGACTTTACCGCCAGCAGCTTCAACAGCAGCTTTAGCGCCTTTAGTCAATGCAACACCTTGTACAGTGAATGCACGAGTAATTTCACCAGAAAGTACGATACGAGCACGAGTCATGTCTTTACGTACAACGTTCGCAGCTTTTAAAGTTTCAAGAGAAACGATGTCTCCTTCAACTTTAGCAAGCTCAGATAAACGTACTTCAGCAGTTTTCAAAGCCAATTGGCTAGTGAAACCGAATTTAGGCAAACGACGATAAAGTGCAGTTTGACCACCTTCGAAACCTGGACGAGTACCACCGCTCTTACGTGAGTTTTGACCTTTGATACCACGACCACCAGTCTTACCAACGCCAGAACCGATACCGCGGCCTAAACGAAGGTTGTCACGCTTAGCACCTTCTGCAGGTGCAATTGTATTTAAACGCAGAGTCATGGCTTATTCCTCTACACTAACCATATAGTAGACTTGGTTGATCATACCACGGTTAGAAGGCGTATCTTGCACTTCTACAGTATGACCAATACGACGCAGACCTAAACCTTTCAGGCTCAGCTTGTGATTTTTCAAGCGGTGCGATGCAGATTTAGTCTGGGTAACTTTAATCGTTTTCATGATTGATTACCCTTGAATTTGTTCTACTGTTAAACCACGTTTCGCAGCAACTTTCTCAGGAGAAGTCATATCACGCAAACCGTTAAAAGTCGCGTTTACTACGTTAGCAGCGTTTGTAGAGCCATAACATTTAGTTAATACGTTACGTACGCCAACAGCTTCTAAAACTGCACGCATCGCGCCACCAGCAATTACACCAGTACCTTCAGAAGCAGGTTGCATGTAAACGCGGCTTGCACCGTGACGAGCATTGATAGGGTGCTGAACAGTACCATCAACAAGGTCAACAGTAATCATGTTACGACGAGCAGCTTCAAGTGCTTTAGAAATAGCAGCTGGAACTTCACGCGCTTTACCACGACCAAAACCTACGCGACCATTACCATCACCCACAACAGTTAATGCTGTGAAAGAGAAGATACGACCACCCTTAACAACTTTGGCTACACGATCAACGGCAACCAGCTTTTCAACAAGACCTTCGTTTTGTTCAACTTTAGCCATGATTAGAACTCCAAACCGTTTTCACGGGCAGCATCAGCCAAGGCTTTGATACGACCATGATATTTGAAACCAGAACGGTCAAATGCAACTTTAGTAACACCAGCTGCTTTAGCGCGTTCTGCGATTAAAGCACCTACTTTCTGAGCTGCTTCAACGTTACCAGTAGTACCCGCACGTAGAGTAGCGTCTAGAGTAGAAGCTTGCGCTAATACTTTGCCGCCATCTGCTGAGATAACTTGAGCATAGATGTGACGCGGAGTGCGGTTTACACACAAACGAGTCGCACCCAATGCACGGATGTGCAAGCGTGTGCTTTTCGCACGACGCAAACGGGATTGTTTCTTTTCGTTCATAAGAACCTCGCGCCTTATTTCTTCTTAGCTTCTTTACGAAGTACAACTTCGTCAGAATAACGAACACCTTTACCTTTATAAGGCTCTGGTGGACGGTAACCACGGATATCTGCAGCGACTTGACCTAGAACTGCTTTATCAGCAGATTTAAGTACGATTTCAGTTGCAGTTGGAGTTTCAGCAGTTACACCTTCAGGAAGCGTATAGTCGATCGGGTGAGAGAAACCAAGGTTAAGGTTAACAACGTTACCTTTAACCGCAGCTTTATAACCAACACCGATAAGTTGTAACTTACGTTCGAAACCTTCGCTTACACCTTTTACAAGGTTGTTAAGCACAGCGCGAGCAGTACCAGCTTGCATCCAAGCGTCTTTAGATTCAGCTTTAGGAGCAATAACTAGAGTACCGTCTTCCTGTTTTAGCTCGACCAGCGCATGCAGGTTGAAAGACAATGTACCTTTGCTGCCTTTCACTTCGACCTGCCGGCCGTTCTGAGTAACTGTTACACCGTTAGGTACAGTTACTGGGGCTTTAGCCACACGAGACATGAGGAATCACCTATTAAGAAACAAAAGCAATAACTTCACCACCAACGCCTGCAGCACGTGCAGCGCGATCAGTCATGATGCCTTTGCTTGTAGAAACAATTGCAATACCTAAACCTTGCTTAACGCTTGGAAGTGCATCTTTACCGCGATACTGACGCAGACCTGGACGGCTTACGCGTTTCACAGTTTCGATAACTGGCTTGCCTTCAAAATATTTTAAAGTCAAAGTAAGAGTTGCTTTGCCTTCAACTTCAGCAACTTCTACGTTTGAAATATAACCTTCTTGTTGAAGTACGTTAGCAATCGCAACTTTCAACTTAGAATTAGGCATAGAAACAGTTTGTTTCTTTGCCATTTGTGCGTTACGAACACGTGTTAGCATGTCGGCAACGGTATCTTGCATACTCATTTATAGTGCTCCTTACCAGCTTGCCTTAACAACGCCAGGTACATCACCTTGCATTACTTTATCGCGTACCATGTTACGGCTTAAGCCGAACTTACGGAAGTAACCATGAGGACGACCAGTTAAACCACAACGGTTACGTAGACGTACTGGAGATGCATTACGTGGTAATGCTTGTAATTTCATCATCGCATCGAAACGTTCTTCATCTGAAGCATTTACGTTTGCAATGATTGCTTTTAATTCAGCACGTTTTGCAGCGTATTTAGCAACAGTAGCTTCGCGTTTCAATTCGCGATTAATCATACTTTTCTTAGCCATTTCGACCTCTTATTTGAACGGGAAGCCGAATGCACGCATTAGCGCACGGCCTTCGTCATCGGTGCGAGCAGTCGTAGTGATGGTAATGTCCATACCACGAATACGGTCAATCTTGTCAAAATCGATCTCAGGGAACATGATCTGTTCTTTAAGACCCATTGAGTAGTTACCACGACCATCAAATGATTTCGCAGAGAAACCACGGAAGTCACGGATACGAGGAATCGCAATCGAGATCAGACGGTCTAAGAATTCGTACATACGTTCGCCGCGTAAAGTAACTTTACAACCAATCGGCCAACCATCACGGATTTTGAAACCAGCGATAGATTTACGAGCTAACGTAAGAACTGGTTTTTGACCAGCGATAGCTTGCATATCAGAAAGAGCACCATCAAGGAGTTTCTTGTCAGCAGAAGCTGCACCAACACCCATGTTGATAGTGATTTTAGTGATGCGAGGGATCTCCATCACATTCTTAATTCCCAATTGTTCTTTTAATTGAGCTTTAAGTTCGTCGTTGTAACGTGCTTTAAGTCTGGCCATTGCCTTTTTCAACCTATTACTTCGCTACCGCCACTGATTCACCATTAGATTTGAATACGCGAGTTTTCACGCCATCAATCGTTTGGTAACCAACACGGTCAGCCTTTTGGGTTGTAGCATTAAAAATTGCCACGTTTGAAATGTGAAGCGAAGCTTCTTGAGTTACGATGCCGCCTTCAGCGCCAGTAACACGGTTCGGCTTTTGATGCTTCTTCACCAAGTTAAGGCCTTCAACCTTAACGCGGTCATTAGAAACAGACAGAACAGTACCCTGTTTGCCTTTTTCTTTACCTGCGATCACAATTACTTGATCGCCTTTTTTAATCTTAGCCATGATCGCCTCTTATAGAACTTCAGGAGCCAATGAAATAATTTTCATGAACTGTTCAGTACGAAGTTCACGAGTCACTGGTCCGAAAATACGAGTTGCAATCGGCGCTTTGTTGTTGTTCAAAATAACAGCAGCGTTATCGTCGAAACGAATCACTGAACCGTCTGGACGACGGATACCGAATTTTGTACGTACAACTACTGCATTCATCACGTCACCTTTTTTAACACGTGCGCGTGGAATTGCTTCTTTTACAGTAACTTTAATAATGTCGCCAACAGAAGCATAACGACGATGTGAACCACCAAGTACTTTAATACATTGTACGCGGCGAGCACCACTGTTGTCTGCTACGTCGAGCATCGTTTCGGTCTGAATCATTGCCCTACTCCAAAACCGAGCATCACCGGTCACAATTTCGAAAGGCTCAAAGAGTACTCGAAATTGACCGATGATGCAACAAGAACGTTAATTACTCAGCAGCTGCTTCAACAACTTCAACTAAAGTCCATGACTTAGTTTTAGACATTGGGCGGCTTTCTTTAATGGTTACAACGTCGCCAACTTTAGCTGTGTTGTTCTCATCATGAGCATGTAATTTTGTTGAACGGCGGATTGATTTGCCATACAACGGGTGTTGAACACGGCGTTCGATAAGAACAACGATAGATTTTTCCATCTTGTCGCTTACTACTTTGCCTGTTAACGTGCGGACTGTATTTTCACTCATTGTCCGTTCCCCTGTTTTTCGGTAAGGAGGGTCTTGATACGAGCAATAGTCTTGCGAGTCAATTGCACTTCGTGCGATTTACCCAATTGACCAGTTGCTTTCGCCATACGAAGACGGAATTGGTTTAGCTGTTGCTCATCAAGCAAAGCTGTCAACTCTTCTACCGACTTTTCACGTAGATCTTTAGTTTTCATTACATTACCGTCCGAGTCACGATAGTGGTTTTAAACGGAAGTTTAGCAGCAGCAAGCGTAAACGCTTCGCGAGCTAGGTCTTCGTTAACACCATCAATTTCGTACAAGACTTTACCTGGTTTGATTTGGCAAACCCAGTATTCCACAGAACCTTTACCTTTACCCATACGCACTTCAAGTGGTTTAGAAGTAATTGGCTTGTCCGGGAATACACGGATAAAGATTTTACCACCACGTTTAATACGACGGCTAATTGTACGACGCGCTGCTTCAATTTGACGTGCAGTCATTTGACCACGTTCGATTGATTTAAGTGCGATAGTACCAAAAGATACTGAGCTACCGCGGTGAGCTAGACCAGTGTTACGGCCTTTTTGCACCTTACGGAATTTAGTACGTTTAGGTTGCAACATGGATTATTCTCCTTTTTCAGCAGAACGATCATTGCGACGACCACGACGCTCTTGACCTTCACCACGACCGCGACCGCGTTTAGCTGGACGTTCTTCAGCTGGAGCTGGGTTCATGACTTGTTTCATGCCACCCAAGATCTCACCACGGAAGATCCAAACTTTAACACCAATCGTACCGTAAGTAGTCTCAGCACGCATAGTCGCGTAGTCGATATCTGCACGAAGAGTATGTAGAGGTACACGACCTTCACGATACCATTCAGTACGAGCAATCTCAGCACCACCTAAACGGCCTGAAACTTCTACTTTGATACCTTTCGCACCAGCACGCATAGTGTTTTGAACCGCACGCTTCATAGCACGACGGAACATTACACGTTTTTCCAATTGAGAAGCGATAGCTTCAGCAACTAGACGCGCGTCTAAGTCTGGACGATCAATTTCGTTGATACTTACTTGCGCAGGAACACCCATAATAGATGTTAATTCGCGTTGTAATTTCTCAATGTCTTCGCCTTTTTTACCGATTACGATACCAGGACGAGCAGTGCTAATAGTTACTTTAGCAGCGCCTGTTGGACGCTCGATAAGAATATTGCTGATCATTGCATTCTTAAGTTTTTTAGTTAAAAACTCACGAACTTGCAAATCTTTAAGCAAGTATTCAGCGTATTGTTTCGGACTCGCATACCAGTTAGCGTTATGACGTTTCACAACACCTAGGCGGATACCGATTGGATGAACCTTCTGACCCATATCAAACCCCTACCTTAACGGTGATGTGACAAGTACGCTTAGTAATACGATCTGCACGGCCTTTAGCACGTGGCATAATACGTTTCAGGCTCATGCCTTCATCAACGTAGATCGTAGAAACTTTAAGGTCGTCTACATCTAAACTGTTATTATGTTCAGCGTTTGCAATTGCAGATTCCAACGCTTTCTTAACCAATACTGCAGCTTTTTTGTTGCTGAAGTTTAAGATGTTAAGAGCATGCGCAACAGATTTGCCGCGGATAAGATCTGCAACCAAACGAGCTTTTTGTGCCGAGATAGCGGCACCGCGTAATTTAGCAGTTACTTCCATCATAGCACCTATTAACGTTTAGATTTCTTGTCAACACCGTGACCACGGTAGGTACGAGTCGGTGCAAATTCACCAAGCTTGTGTCCAACCATATGTTCAGAGATGATCACTGGAACATGGTTACGGCCATTGTGTACAGAAATTGTTAAACCAACAAAATCCGGGAGGATCATCGAACGACGCGACCAAGTTTTGATCGGCTTACGGTTATTAGCCGCGATAGCCGCTTCAACCTTAGCGAACAAGTGCGCATCGACGAATGGGCCTTTTTTCAGAGAACGAGGCATTGTCAGATTCCTTTACTTGTTACTTAACGCGACGGTCGCGAATAATCATCTTAGTCGTACGCTTATTGGTACGTGTTTTGTACCCTTTAGCTTTTTGACCCCATGGGCTTACAGGTTGAATACCTTTGTTACGCCCTTCACCACCACCGTGTGGGTGATCAACTGGGTTCATCGCCATACCACGAACGGTAGGACGAACACCACGCCAGCGTGATGCACCAGCTTTACCTAGTGAGCGAAGGTTGCTTTCTGAGTTAGATACTTCACCTAACACAGCGCGGCATTCAACATGAATTTTACGCATCTCGCCTGAACGAAGACGAACGATAGCGTAAGAACCGTCACGACCCAACAACTGAACAGAAGTACCAGCTGAACGAGCTAACTGCGCGCCTTTACCGATTTTAAGTTCGATGTTGTGAAGAGTAGAACCGATAGGCATGTTGCGAAGTGGCAAGCAGTTACCTGGACGGATTGGAGCATCGTTACCAGATTGAACTGAATCACCAGCGCGTAAACCTTTAGGCGCGATGATGTAGCGACGTTCACCGTCAGCATACTTCAACAACGCAATGTGCGCAGTACGGTTTGGATCGTATTCAATACGCTCAACTACAGCTGGAATGCCGTCTTTGTTACGTTTGAAGTCGATTAAACGGTAGTGTTGTTTGTGACCGCCACCAACGTGACGAGTCGTAATGTGACCGTTGTTATTACGGCCGCCAGTACGTTTTTTAGCTTCAACTAGTGGAGCATAAGGCGCGCCTTTGTGAAGGTGATCATGAACCACTTTCTCTACAAAGCGACGTCCTGGAGACGTTGGCTTACATTTTTGAATAGGCATAGTTTTCGTCCTTATTCCGCTGCGCTTTCAGCGGCATCGCCCAAGTCAGCCATTTCAACATCTTGGCCAGCTTTCAGGGTGACGTATGCTTTTTTAACATCAGAACGACGTCCTAATGTTTTACCAAAGCGTTTAGTTTTACCTTTAGTGATCGTAGTGTTAACTTTAACAACTTCTACACCAAACAATTGTTCAACTGCTTTTTTGATTTCAAGTTTGTTTGCATCAAGTGCAACTTTGAATACTTGAACACCAGCAGTTTCACCTAAAACTTGTGCTTTTTCTGAGAAAACAGGTCCTTGCAGGACTTGATATAAACGTTCGTTGTTCATCCGAGTTCTACCTCAATTTTCTTAGCAGCAGCTACAGACATAACAACTTTATCGAACGCGATCAAGCTAACAGGATCGATTGCAGTCGCATCAACCACATCAACGTGTGGAAGGTTACGAGCAGCTAGATACAAGTTCTCATCAACAGCATCAGTAACGATCAATGCACGAGTAGCATTCAAGTCGTTAAGTTTTGCAAGCAATTCTTTAGTTTTTGGAGCTGCAACAGCAAACTCTTCAACTAGAACTAAGCGATCTTGACGAACAAGTTCAGCCAGGATGCATTGCATAGCACCGCGGTACATTTTACGGTTTACTTTTTGAGACCAGTCTTGTGGACGAGCAGCAAAAGTTTTACCACCGCCAACCCAGATTGGGCTACGAATAGAACCAGCACGAGCGCGGCCAGTACCTTTTTGACGGAATGGTTTTTTACCACCGCCAGAAACGTCTGCACGTGATTTCTGAGCTTTAGAACCTTGACGACCACCAGCTAAGTAAGCTGTAACAACTTGGTGTACAAGAGCTTCATTAAATTCACGACCGAACGCAACTTCTGATAATTCAACAGCAGAGCCGGAAACAGTATTTAAATTCACGTTATTTCCCCTCAGGCCTTGATCGTAGGACGAACAGTTACGTCGCCACCAGTAGCGCCAGGAATCGCACCTTTAACTACTAGAACTGAACGTTCTGCGTCGATAGATACAATTTCAAGACCCTGTACAGTTACGCGTTCAGCACCTAAATGGCCAGCCATTTTTTTGCCTTTGAACACGCGACCAGGAGTCTGGTTTTGACCTGTAGAACCTAGAACACGGTGAGAAACAGAGTTACCGTGAGTAGCGTCTTGAGTACGGAAGTTCCAACGCTTAACACCACCTTGGAAACCTTTACCTTTAGACTGACCAGTTACATCAACGATTTGACCAACTGTGAACAGATCTACACCAATAGTAGCGCCAACTTCACGACCTTCAAGCTCAGCTTCTGAAACGCGGAATTCTTGAACCAGACGACCAGCAGCAACACCAGCTTTCGCGAAGTGACCTTTCTGAGCGTTAGTTACGCGAGATTCGCGACGTTCACCAGTAGTGATTTGAATCGCTTGATAACCATCAGTTTCAAGCGTTTTGATTTGAGTGATGCGGTTAGGATCAACCTCAATCACTGTAACAGGCACAGAAACACCAGCATCTGTAAAGATACGTGTCATACCGCACTTGCGACCGACTAAACCAATAGCCATGTGCATAAACCTCTAAAAAAGCGGCCTAATTAACTTAGAGCGTTAATTAACCCGAAAGCCTTAACCCAATGCGATCTGAACATCAACACCAGCTGCAAGATCTAACTTCATCAATGCATCTACAGTTTTGTCTGTAGGCTGAACGATGTCGATCAAACGTTTGTAAGTGCGGATCTCGTATTGGTCACGCGCATCTTTGTTAACGTGTGGTGATGTTAAAACGTTAAAACGTTCAATGCGTGTAGGCATTGGAATTGGACCACAAACTTGTGCGCCAGTACGTTTTGCTGTTTCTACGATTTCTTGAGCTGATTGATCAATAAGACGGTGATCAAAAGACTTAAGACGGATACGAATTCTCTGGTTAGACATACCAGTTAACTCCAAGCCAAATATATAAAGAATCACTCTTGACGCATCTCACCCCACTATTTTAAGGCAAGTGTCAAGAGCAGTGAAATATCACTAAGGTCGTGATCGATGCCACGACTGTAACGATAGTTAACTACTTTTTTCGCAGTTAACCCCCTTCCTATCGAAGGGTCGCTTATTATAGCCATTGTTTATTGCATAAGCAAATCCCTTTTACGGTTTTTCTTGCTGTATTTCAATTTATTCGGGAAATCAATTGTTTATTTTTTGCCCACTAGGCCGTTTTTTCCAGAACATATTGAATGGCTTGGTTTAATATTTGATTTCCTTGAATAAAATTATTTTTGGTTGTTCTTTTCAGTTGTTGAATGTCCTGTACATATTTTCCAGAAAATTGTGAAATTTCTTCTTCATTTTCCAAAAACAGCTTCAAAGTTTCCGGGGTAATTTCCGGATGAAACTGGAAACCCAAGACATTCTTGCCGAGTTGATACATCTGATTACGACAGGCTTCATTTTCTGCCAGATGAATCGCTCCTTTAGGCAGTTCAAAAGTTTCACTATGCCATTGCATGATTTCAAACTGTTCAGGTAAAACAAAACAATCTTCTGGTACATGTGCGACTTTGCGTACCGTGGTCCAGCCTAGCTCCTGCTCCTGGTTACGGCTGACGGCCGCACCCAAGGCATTGGCAATCAACTGCCCACCTAAACATAGACCAATTGCCGGCTTGCCTTGAGAAAGATAACGGCGTAACCAGCGTTTTTCGATCTTGAGCCATGGATAATTTGCTTCATCATTGACGCTCATGGTACCGCCCATGATGATCAGTAAATCAACTTCATCGACTGATGGCAAAGCTTCAATATCCAGTGGACGATCGACGGGTAAAGCAAAGAATTCAGTCGCAGTAATTTGCGCCTGATGCTGCTTTAAAAAATCAATACAACTACCAAAACCCTCGCTAGCAATATGCTGAAAATAATGTACTTTTAACTGCGACTTCATGCGCCTAAACCTTTTGTTGTAGCTCTCTGATTTTAGGTTTTGCAAAAATGAAGCCAACTTTTTAGCAATGTCAGTTTTTTCAACATTTCACAACATAACTAGCAGCAATAATGAGATTCTCTTAAGCTAAAGCAATATTTGATTACATTTAAGAGCATTCACGTGAAAAAAAATCCTCAAACAGCGCTGATTCATGCACCACGAAAGGCCCCGCAATACATTTCTAGTATTCAACCTCCCTTGTTTCGTGCATCCACCATTATCTTTAACAACACCGATGCCCTATTTAATCGCCATTGGACTGATGACTATGACTATAGTTATGGCACGCACGGTACACCGACGACATTTACCTTAGGCGATAGCATTGCCCAGATCGAAGGTGGTCAATATTGTTTGCTGGCACCGAGTGGTTTATCCGCGATTAATCTCGTGAATTCTTGTTTTTTAAGCCAGGGCGATGAAGTGTGGGTTGCGGATAATATCTATGGTCCAAACATGGAACATTTACGCAATCTGGAAACCCGCTATGGCATTCAGGTCAAAGTTTATAATGCGATAGATGCGGATACTTTTCAGCCCTCGGAAAAAGCCAAACTACTTTGGCTGGAAGCAGCAGGTTCCGTGACTTTAGAATTTCCCGATTTGAGTCGCTTGGTCAAGAAGGCCCAAGCGAACAACATCCTCACTGCGCTGGATAATACCTGGGGTGCAGGCCTTGCCTTTAATGCATTTGATTTTGGTGACGATCATTTAAGTATCGATATGACAGTGCATGCCCTGACTAAATATCCAAGTGGTGGCGGTGATATCCTGATGGGTTCAGTAGTGACCCGCGATAAAGAACTGCACCATAAATTGTTCCGTACGCATGCCATTCAGGGTATTTCAGTATCAGGTGATGATGTCGCTCAGATACAACGTAGTCTGGCTTCGATGCAACTCCGATATGAACATCAATCACAAAGCTGCTTAACTTTATTAGACTGGCTCAAACAGCAATCAGAATTTATCCAGGTCTTACATCCGGCTAATGCTGACAACGCAGGTCATGAATACTGGAAAGAAATTTGCAAGCAAGGACACAGTGCCGGACTAGTCAGCGTGATTTTTGACAATAACTACAAGCTGCAAGATATTCGCAATTTCTGTGACAGCTTACAACTGTTTAAGCTTGGCTTTAGCTGGGGTGGTCCTGTCAGTCTGGTCATGCTATATAACTTAAAAGAAATGCGTGTGCTTGAACATTCACATTTGAAAGAAGGTTTTCTGGTTCGTTTCTGTATTGGTCTGGAACATCCCGAAGATCTGATTGAAGATATTCAGCATGCACTACAAGAAATGAAAAAACTTAAAAATGAATAAATAACAATAGGAAAATTTATGGACACACCAATCATTATTGCTAAAAAAACCAGTGATACCACGCAAGATATTGTACTGTACTCACAGCTTGCCAATCGTCACGGGTTGATTGCCGGCGCGACCGGAACTGGCAAAACGGTAACTTTGAAAGTTTTGGCAGAAAGCTTTTCCCACATTGGTGTACCCGTGTTCCTTGCCGATGCTAAGGGAGATGTTTCCAGCCTGGCCAAGCCGGGGGAAAGTAATCCTAAGTTTGATGAACGCATTAAAAGCCTGAATATTGACTCAATTCCTTTTAAATCTTCGCCGGTCGTATTCTGGGATCTGTTTGGCGAACAGGGCCATCCGATCCGCACTACGATTTCTGAAATTGGGCCACTCTTGCTTGCCCGCATCCTAAATCTGAATGATACCCAGGAAGGCGTACTGTCTGCCGTCTTTCGGATTGCCGATGATCAGGGATTATTACTCATTGACTTTAAAGACCTGAAAGCCATGCTGAGCTATGTCAGCGAACAGGCTGCGGACTTTAAAGCAGAATATGGCAACCTTTCGCCTGCCAGTCTCGGTGCGATTCAACGCAACCTGCTCGCGCTTGCTGATCAGGGTGGGGATCAATTCTTTGGTGAGCCAGCACTAGACCTGATGGATTTCCTGCAAACGGATAGCCAAGGCCGCGGCAATATCAATCTGCTGGCTGCCGACAAGCTGATGAACACACCGAAGTTGTACGCCACTTTCCTGTTATGGATGCTGTCAGAGTTATTTGAACAGTTACCAGAAGTGGGTGATCTGGACAAACCGAAACTGGTGTTCTTCTTTGATGAAGCCCACCTACTCTTTGATAATGCTAGCCCTGCCCTGCAGGACAAGATTGAACAGGTGGTGCGCCTGATCCGCTCCAAAGGTGTCGGGATTTACTTTGTCACCCAGAATCCATTCGACTTACCTGAAAGCGTATTAGGGCAACTCGGCAACCGCATTCAGCATGCTTTACGCGCTTTTACGCCTAAAGACCAGAAGGCAGTCAAAACGGCGACAGATACCTTCCGTGCCAATCCAGAATCTAAAGCGCAGGAAGCGATTACTGAACTTGCTATGGGTGAAGCGCTGATTAGCTGTCTGGATGAAAAAGGGACTCCGCAGATTGTTGAACGTGGCTGGATCATGCCCCCACATTCCTCTTTTAGCCCGATTACACCAGAAGAACGTAAGGCACTGATGCAACAAAGCATCGTGGCTGGTATTTATGAGCAGGAAGTTGGCCGTGACAGTGCGCATGAGATGCTACAGCAAAAAGTACTGGAACGTCAGCAGCAGGCTCAAGCCGCGGAACTTGCCAAGCAGCAAGCCAAGGAACAGGAACGTTTGGCACGTGAACAGCAAAAAGAAGCTGAACGTACAGCTAAGCAACGTGAAAAACTTGCTCAGGATATTGTGGGTACCTTTGCTAAAAGTGCAGCACGTAGTCTTGGTGGTAGTACCGGACAGAAAATTGTGCGTGGTCTATTAGGTTCCCTCTTCGGGCGTAAATAACCCTCCTTTCTCCGATCGAAAACATCATTTTTATGGGATATTTTTATATCCCATAATTTTTTTATGGTTTTATGCATTTCCTATATTGTAAAAGCATTTTATAAGATGTATTTTAAATACATCTTATAAATAACAGCCATGAGAGATCAGCTATGACTCCACAGCAAATTGACCTTGTAAAAGCCACTGTTCCTGTACTTCGTGAAAATGGGGTTGCCCTGACCGGTTATTTCTATAACCGCATGCTAGGCAATAATCCTGATTTGAAAGAAACCTTTAACATGGGACATCAACGCAGTGGAGCTCAAGCACAAGCCTTGGCAGGTGCGGTTCTGGCTTATGCTGAAAATATCGAAGATCCATCTGTGCTGTTACCTGTGGTTGAGCTGATCGCACACAAGCACGTGAGCTTAAATATTAAGGCACCGGACTACGGTATTGTTGGGGAAAACCTTTTACATTCGATCAGTGAAGTATTGAACATTTCTATGGATGATCCATTGATTGATGCTTGGGCTGCAGCGTACGGTCAACTGGCGGATCTGTTTATTGCAACTGAAAAAGCGATCTATGATCAGCATGAACAGACTAAAGGTAGCTGGTTAGGCTGGCGCAACTTCAAGATTGCCAAGAAAGTCGTGGAAAGTGATGAAATCACTTCCTTCTACCTGGCTCCAGTTGACGGCGGTCCATTACCGAAATATGAAGCCGGCCAATACATTTCAGTACGTGTGTTTGTGCCTGAGCTGAACCTAAAACAGCCACGCCAATACACCCTGTCGACTTGCCCACAAGCGGATTACCTTCGTATTTCGGTAAAACGTGAAGACCAGAAAGGCGACATGGTACCAGGCTGGGTATCCAATACCCTACACAGCCTGCCAGAAGGTTCGGAAATTGAAGTCTCTGCACCGACAGGTAACTTCTACCTGATCGATCCGAACAAACGTAATGTGTTCATTAGTGGTGGTGTAGGCTTGACTCCAATGGTAGCCATGCTGAACCAGCTGGTGACTCTGGATATGCCGCAGCCGGTGACTTTCATTCATGCCTGCCGTAGCAAACAGGTACATGCAATGAAACAGCATATTCATGACCTGAAAGCCAAATACCCACGTTTAAGCACAATGACTGCTTATGAATTCCCGCACCCAAGCGATAAACTGGGCGAGGATTATGATGTTGCCGGTCGACTGGACTTAAGCACTGTAGATAGCGCATTATTACCAGCCAATGCAGACTACTATCTCTGTGGCCCAATGCCATTTATGGCTGAACAGCAAAAAGCACTCGTCGCTCGCGGAATCCCTGCCGAGAACATTCATAGCGAAGCCTTTAGCACAGGTGGTGTACACCACTAACTGCTTCTTCAGCTTAAAATAAAAACAGAGGGTTAGTCTGGTATGCTAGACTAACCCTAATTTTTTCGTCAAAAACATCAGTATTATCATGCAACTGAATAAATTTACTGACTATGCGCTGCGCATACTGATGTATGTTGCACAACCCCGTGATCTGCCTTATACGATTGCCGAGTTGGCGGAGCGCTTACAGATTTCACAGAACCATGCCATGAAAATCGTCTACTTTATGGCAAAACAGGACTGGCTCATTACTTCTCGTGGTAAAGGGGGTGGAATCCGTCTTAATCCAGCTGCCCTGAAAGTTCAGCTAGGACAGATTGTGCGTATTCTACAACGTGATAACCAGATTGTAGAATGCAATGATCCACCTTGTATATTACGTACCAATTGCGGATTAAAAGGCATTCTGGATCAGGCTGTGGAGCAGTTCTATACCAGTCTGGATCAATATATTCTGGGTGATGTCGTTGAACCGACTAAGGAACATTTTAGTATCCAGTCACCGATTAGTCTGATCAATCTCTAATACCTTTATTCTATTGAACAATTCTAAAGTTCGCTTGCCCGCCCGACTTCCTTTATAATAGCTTCTTGTATAATTAGTCATTGAAGTTGAGTCATGCATCACAGCAGAGGAAAGTCGAAAAACAGTAAGGCATCAAATGCCCCAAAGCAAAAGATCAGCTATGAAAAAAAGGTCGATCCAGCCATTACTGAATATTCGGTACAAGCCCTCAACTGGTTACGCAAAGCTGAGTTCCTGATGAGTGCACCCAAGCTGAGCTTGTGTGTAGAAGATACCGGTTATGAAGTGGCTTTTGCTGGCCGCTCTAATGCAGGTAAATCGAGCGCCATCAATGCCCTGACCAATCAGAAACAGTTGGCCCGTGCGTCCAAAAAACCAGGCCGTACCCAGATGATCAACTTCTTTAGCCTTGGCAATCCGGATCAGCGTCTGGTCGATTTACCGGGTTATGGCTATGCAGCGGTTCCAGAAGCCATGAAAATTGTCTGGCAGAAAGAACTGGAAAACTATCTGATTCACCGTAAGAGCCTGCAAGGTTTAGTGCTGCTAATGGATATCCGTCATCCGCTACAACACTTTGATGTGATGATGCTGGAATGGGCGTATTCACGTAAATTATTCGTACATGTCCTGTTGACCAAAGCCGACAAGCTGAACCGTGGCCCCGCTTCGAAAGCGCTACAAGAAGTGAAAGCCAAACTAAAAAAGATGAAGCTGGATTTCTCGATTCAACTGTTCTCTTCTCTAAACAAGCAAGGTTTGGAAGAATTGGCCAGTGTGATGGGCGGCCGTTTGAACTTCACTTTGAATCAAGCACCTGAATTTGATCTGGACAGCATTCCTGAAGCTTCAATGCATGATTTAAACGAAGCTGATGAACCAATTGAATTATTAGAAGATGAAGATGAAACCAACAGCGCTCATGAAGTCAGTGCCAGTGAACTGAATGATCTGGACGCGCCTGTGGAAGTCGATCCAACTGAGATTGTCGAACAGGATCCACACAAATAAGCCGAATGTGTTTCATCGGATAAAAGGATGTCCCGTATTGCCTGCTGCAATTCGGGATATTTTTTTCATACTGTCTTGATCAAGCAGTGATGGATTCACACCATGTCTTTACTTTCGCGCTTCAAAACAACAAGAATTGGCTCTTCCATTTCCTATTTTATCCAGCCTCGCAAAGTCAGCTTTGAATGGCAAGACACTCCAGTCAACTGGATTCCTGATCAACCCTTTGCCAGTTACTTCGTCAATGAAATTAACAATATTCTACCCGCGGGTGAACTTTGGTTCTGCCGTTTATATAACAAAGTCCTCCCTCAGATTACTGACGAAAAATTAAAGCATGATGTGCAGGCGTTTATTCGTCAGGAAGCCATGCATGCCCAGGCACATAATTCGGCCAATAAAGAATATTTATCTGAACGTCAGATTGATATCCAGCGCAATCTGGACATCATGCATTTCCTATTTAACAAGCTGCTCGCCGATCAGCCATTCGGTCTCAAAATTCCTAAAATCTTAGAACACCAATGGGATCTGTTTCGTCTCGGTATCATTGCAACGATAGAACATATGACCTATGTCTTGGGTAAATATGCACTCTAGAATACTGAATGGGAACGTCTGGGTGCTGATCCGAATATGCTGGATCTGGTGAAATGGCATGGTGCTGAAGAAATTGAGCATCGTAGTGTGGCTTTTGATTTATATCGTCACCTACGCGGCGGCTATATTGCCCGTTATTATCTAAGTATGGTGGTCATTATTGGTGTAATTGGCCTTTGGGTGGATGGTGCAGCACATTTAATGGCACAGGATCCACGCTTTAAACCACTAAAACCTGCCGTGTATAAACCCTGGATCTGGAAAGAATGGTTGCGTATTTCTCAGTTTGATAACCGCCTGCTACCTAATCCGCTGTGGTTAGTATCCCAACAGCTCGGCTACTTAATGCCCTGGTATGATCCGGTGCATGAAGGCAGTACCGATGATGCGCTGCATTATCTCAACCATTCACAGGCAGCCAAACGTGCTACTCTCAAAGTCGCTTAAGCTTGCCTGTTATTACAATTTCTAACAGCAGGGATCTCTTCCCTGCTTTTTATTTGTCCTAAGATAGAAATATAACAATCATAATCAGGAGGGAATTATGCAAGCACGGATTTCTGTGATTACCCTCGGTGTGCTCGATCTGGAAGCTTCACTACACTTTTACCGTGACGGACTGGGTTTTCCCAGTGAAGGCATTATGGGTGAAGAGTTTGAATATGGCGCGGTGGCTTTTATTCAATTACAACCTGGTCTTAAGCTTGCCTTATGGCCACAGCGTAGTATCCAGCAAGATACCGGTCTGGAGCCAAGCCCAATCTGTCCGACTCAAATGACTCTGGGGCATAATGTCTATGGTCCCTTAGAAGTCGATCAAGCAATGGCACAGGCAGAACGTGCCGGTGCTAAAATTATTAAACCTGCACACACCACATTTTATGGCGGATATGCAGGTTATTTTCAGGATCCCAATGGTCATCTCTGGGAAATTGTCTGGAATCCAGACTTGGATAAAGCTGAATTAGATAAAGATTAAACTGGCACTTCAGGCTCGCGGGTATGTCGATCTACCACCACACTAATCATCATATCGCCCTGTACATTGACCACAGTACGTACGGTATCCAGCAGACGGTCAATCGGAAGTAAAATCGCAATCGCTTCAGCAGGCAGCCCCACCGATTGCAGCACCATGATCATGGTGACCATGCCGGCGCTTGGAATGCCCGGTGCACCTAGGGACGCAATCATTGCCGTGGCACAAACCACCAGCTGCTGACCTAAGGTTAGATCCAGCCCCATCAGATTGGCAATAAACAAAGCTGCGGCTGCTTCATAAAGTGCTGTTCCATCCATATTCAGCTGCGTGCCAAGTGGAATCACAAAACCGGCTGTTTGCGGACGTACCCCTAGATTTTCCTGCGCGCACTTTAAAGAAATCGGCATGGTTGCCGAACTGGAACTGGTGGCAAAGGCGGTAATTAATGCACTACGGGTGCCTTTAAAAAAGGTCAGTGGATTCATTTTTCCGAAGATCCATAGCAATAACGGCAACACCACTATCCCATGAAAAATTGTGGTACCTGTCACGACTGCCGCAAACTCGGCCAGACGGCTCAGTACTGAAATATCTTCAGTGGCAATCAACTTGGCGAGTAATGCAAAAATCCCAATCGGTGCCAGTTTCATGATCCAGCCAATCATCAACATCATGATGTCAAAAAACTGGTGACTGAGCTTACGCACAGTACGGAAGCTGTCTCCACCTGCGACCAGAGCCACACCGATAAATAGAGCAAAAATTACAACGGCTAGGACATTGCCATCAGCAAAGGCCTTAAAGGGATTGATTAGGGTATTCTGAATAAAATTAGTAAAGAAAGACGACGGCGTTAAGGTATCAGGCGTTTGATGCTGAGCCATGGCATCCTGAAACATCACCACATCCACACCTCTCCCTACATCAAACAGATGTGCACAAGTGAGGCCAAGAATCAGTGCCAATGAGGTGGTGGTCACACAACACAGCAAAGTAATTTTCCAAGTTCGACTCAGCTGCCCCCCCGCCTGCAGATTAGACACACCAACCACGATTGAAGTAAAAATCAGAGGAATCAAAATCATTTTCAGCAGGCCAATAAAAAGGCTGCTGGCAATTCCAATCCCGTACAGGCCGACATCAAAAAATGTGCTTTGCGGAAATAAAGTCAGTAAAAATCCAAACAGTACCCCCAATACGGCGGCAATTAAAATCTGCGTATTTAAGCTCATTTTACATGCATTTTTAATATTGATCTTAAGGGCACTATGCCATGCAAATGCTGGAGAATCGAGTAATTTTTTTATAAAGAGCCGTGCTTAAAAAAACATAAAGCCGGATCTGGGATCCGGCTTTATTTAGATTAAAAGTCCGCTTTACTGGGTTTCAATTTCACGTAAACGGATCAGGCCTTCTTGTGTGGTACTGCAGACCAGCTCACCATTTTGCCACATGCGGCCAAAGTTCAGACCACGCGAACTGGCACTTTGAGTAGCATCCATGTCGTATAACATCCATTCATCTACCCGGAACGGTTTATGGAAATACATGGCATGGTCAATACTGGCACATTGCAAGCTTGGCGAAAGATAACTCAAACCATGCGGACGTAGCGCCGTGGTCATTAAGGTAAAGTCTGAATAGAAAGCAGCAATCGCTTGATGTAGGGAAATTTCATCCACTTCTGTAGCAATCTTTCCATGAGTACGGATATAGTGCGCATAATTCGGCGCTTCCGGTTGCGGCTGGAATGGATTCACTGGCATTACAGGGCGAATTTCGACATGACGGTCGCGCATGAAAGACGCACGCACATTTTCCGGAATAAATTCGATAATCTGTCGGGTTAACTCTGCTTCATTTTTTAGACTTTCTGCCGGTGGATATTCAGGTTCTGAAATCTGATAGTTCAGCCCTTCTTCCTGATGCGCAAAAGAAACCATACACATGAAAATGGTACGACCATGCTGAATGGCGCGAACCTGACGGCTGACAAAGCTTTTGCCATCACGGATACGGTCTACTTCATAAATGATCGGTGCGTTGACATCGCCACCAAACAGGAAATAGGCATGCAATGAATGCGCAGAACGATCTGTAGTATAAGACGCAGCACGTAGGGCCTGTCCCAAGACCTGCCCACCAAATACGCGCTTGCCTACCAGATTACGGCTAATTCCCCGGAAAATATTTTCTTCTAACTTTTCTAAACTGAGCAGCTCGACCAGTTCCTGTGTTAAGGCATTCATAAGCAACCTGTGTGATATTGGCAAGATCCAGAAGTGTAGAAATAAATCTATACAATTTATTCTGAATATTCTGCCATAAAATCCAAGCAATCTTCTAAAGATTGATTGACTGTTCTGTCAACTGCTCTTGCAACTTACTAGGAAAAACATCTGCTTTCGCGCTAAAATTGAACCACTTCGATTGAATTTGTCAGAAAATGACATATTGTTTGTTTTTATAATCAATCAAAATAAATTCCCTCAGAAATTCTGTAGTTTTGGTCAGTAAAATTAGGAGTAACTATGTCCAAGAGTGGCTTTGGTCAAATGTATCGCAAGCTTTCAAGTAAGCTACTTGATCTTGTGGTCACCCCGCATGTTCTTGGGGAAGTACCAAGTGAAGTGACAACTCCTACTGCTGACCAGATTCCGGCAGCGCAGCAGAAAATTGTCTGCTATATCTTGCAGAATCATTCACGCAGTAATGCGCTGGTAGTTGATGCAGAAACTCGCCGTTTAAATATGCCACCTGCGCTCGATCCTCTACAGATTGGTGACAGCAAGGAAAAGGCTTCAGTGCTGTTCCTGCAGTACCATGATGAGAATAATCTGCTTAGCTCACCACCACATGCCTTTCCACCACGTCTGTTACGTCTGATTGAAGTACTCGAAAAAAATCCTGAACTAGACGTGGAACTAGTACCGGTCACTGTGCTCTGGGGTCGTGATCCTGAAAAAGAAGATTCCTGGTTCAAGCTTTTATTTACCGATACCTGGTCAACACCAAGCCGAGTCAAACAGCTGGTGAATATCGGTCTGCATGGCCGCCAGTCTTATCTGGAGTTTCATGAGCCGCAATCTTTACGCGCCCTCATGGACTTTGCCAAAGAAACCTATCCAAATTCAGCGCCAGCGACCTATATTGTTAGCCGACTAAATGATTATCTAGATGCACAGCGTGAAGTGATTCTCGGCCCTGACCTGTCAGATCGCCGTAATGTGATGCATGGCCTGATTAAATCTCCGGATGTACAGGCGGCTATTCGTAACGAAAGTATCCGTAGCAAAATCAGTATGCTGGAAGCAGAACGTCGTGCGATTGGCTATCTGAATGAAATTGTATCGGACTATTCTCATTCTACCGTGCGTTTCGCCGATAAAGCCCTGACCCGTTTATGGACCCAGCTCTATGACGGTGTTGAAGTGCATAATTTCAGTACCGTGCGTGAACTGGCCAAAGATTATGAAATTGTCTATACGCCATGTCACCGCAGTCATATCGACTATTTGTTATTGTCTTACATAATCTATCGCCGTGGCCTAATGGTGCCTTATATTGCGGCAGGCGATAACCTGAACATGCCATTTGTGGGCCAGATCTTACGGGGTGGTGGTGCTTTCTTTATCCGTCGTACCTTCCGCGGTAATGCACTTTATACCACTGTATTTAAAGAGTATCTGTATAGCGTGCTGTCGCGTAATACTCCACTGGAATACTTTATCGAAGGTGGCCGTTCACGTACTGGTCGTCTGCTGCCACCAAAAACCGGCATGCTGGCGATGACCATACATGGTCATTTACGTGGCAAGGCCAAGCCAATTGTCTTTGTTCCGACTTATATCGGCTATGAACGCCTGATGGAAGGTGGTACTTATGTCGGTGAGATGAACGGCAAGCCGAAAGAAGCAGAATCTATTTTCGGTATCCTGAAAACCTTGCGCAAAATTGAACGTATTTTTGGCAAGGTCCATCTGAATTTCGGTGAACCAGTATTTCTGGATGACATCCTGAAACAGCACGGTGCAGAACATATCAAAATTGAAAAGAATGATGATCCGATTCCGCAGCCGGTATCCGACGCAGTCAACAGTTCCGCTCAAGCCATTCTAGAAAATATCAACCGTGCAGTCGTGGTGAATCCAGTTTCTCTGCTGTCACTTATTTTATTGGCAACACCAAAACATACCCTGGACGAAGAAATCTGTATCAAGCAGCTGGATACCTACCGTAATCTGCTGGTGGCTTTACCTTATGATGAGCGTATGCAAATTACCTCACTTTCAGGTAAAGAGATTATTGCCTATGCAATGAAGCTCAAGCTGATCAAACGGGTGAAACATGTTCTGGGCGATATTATTGCGATTGAAGATAATCAGGCTGTATTGCTGACCTATTTCCGTAATAACATCGTGCATAGTTTTGTACTGCCTTCCCTGATTGCAGCACTGGTAGAACACAACGGCATGATTCGTCGTGAAGATGCGATTAATGCCAGCAGTACGCTCTATCCGTTCCTGAAAGCCGAGCTGTTCCTGAAATGGAAAGAAGACGAAATTCAGCAACACGTTGACGCATATATTGATGCTTTACTTGCAACCAACCTGATCAGTGAAGATGGTGAAAATCTGGTAGCACCAGCACCAAATACTGAAGCACATCACCAGCTTGAAGTTCTGGCTGCTCCAGTGACCCAAAGTCTGGAACGTTACTATATGACACTGGCTTTAATCACTCAGCGTGGACCAGGCAACATTTCGACCCGTCAGGTGGAAGAACTGAGTCATCTGGTGGGGCAACGCCTTTCTGTACTATATGAATTCAACTCACCAGAATTCTTTGATAAAGCCTTATTCCAAAGCTTTATCAAAGTTTTGACGCAAAAAGGCTATATCTGTACCAACGAAGACAATGCCATTGTCTATGATGAGCAGCTAACCAATGTTGCGCAGTATGCAGATCTGGTACTGGATGAAGTGAAGCTGCAAATGCTGCATCACATCACGTCCTTTACCGATGAAGAGCTGAAAGAAGCATTAGATGCAGTTGCGGCTGAACAAGCCAAGAAACGTGCGAAACGCAAGAAAAAGTAAAGCTTAAGTAAAGGAAAAGAGAGGTTTTGGCCTCTCTTTTTTTGCTTGAGAATTAATAAAAATAATAGATATTCCCTCTCCTTTTAGGAGATGGTTAGAGAGAGGTAATTTAAAAAACCCTCCTCCTAGCCTCCTCCCAGAGGGAGGAGGAACTTCCAAATTTATAAATCAGTCTTATTCATCAACTCTAAATAATCCTGAAAACAATCCTGATGCTCTAACTCAAAGCCTATCTTTTCCATTCTTGTGGCATACAGCTTTTTACCCGTCACCCTGTCACTTTCCACTTTTAATATAGGTACGCCCATCTGCTGCTGGAACCATTGCAGGGCTTCATGCAAAAGTTGTGGCTCATTATTGGTCAAAATATATGAAGAATCAGGATGTTCCACGTGAATCATCTGAGCTAGAAAACGTGATAAATCTTCAATATGAATCCGATTCGACCAATGCAGATTTGGATAGCTGGTCATTGATGCTGCCATTTTCTGCATACGTGCCACAGAAGCCCCATAAATCCCACTTGGGCGGATAATGGTGCATTGTTCAGGATAAGCCGCGAGATATACCTGTTCCATCTGATGCAGAATTTCACCTTGAGCATCATTCGAATGAATTTCAGTCTCATCATCCACGCTTTCACCCGCATTCTGTCCATAAACCCGGGTTGATGACACCACCACCATTCTTTTTACTGGATGAAATTTCAAGGCAGTAACGATTGGCTGAACCGAATCCAGATAAGTATGCTGATAGGCTTCGACACCACTCTGTTTGGGACTGAGTAACACATAGACCCAATCTATCGGAGCGACTGCACTTAAATCTAAAGTGTGCACATCCTGAATCAGATGAGTTGCGAATGAATCTGTTTTGGGGCTTTGGCTAATTGTGCTAATTTGATGACCTTGCTCAAATAATTGTTTAGCTACCCGCTCGGATGTTTTACCATAACCAATAAATAAAATATGCATTCGACACCGAATCACAAACCTGGTTGAGGGGACATGGCTGCAGTCCATCAGTTACAAGGCGTTGGCAATGCCGCCGCTGCTTTACTCGAAAAACTAAATATCTTTAATACTGATGATTTGCTTTTTCATCTACCACGTGACTATGAAGACCGTAGCACGATCATTCCCATGAATCAATTAACGGTGGGACGCAGCTATTTGCTGGAAGGTATCGTGAAAGGGGTTGATTTCCCACCCGGTAAACGTAAGTCCATGGCGGTGTTACTGGATGATGACTCTGGCAAAGTCACTTTGCGCTTTTATCATATTTATAAAGGTATTACCGATCGCTGCAAGCTCGGTAACCGTTTAAGAGTCTTTGGTGAAGTGCGAGTCGGTGCCCGTGGCCTGGAAATGTATCATCCAGAGCTGCAAGTCATTACTGAACATACACCTCTACCCCATACCCAACTCACCTCGATCTATCCGGCAACCGAAGGACTGACTCAGCCCAAGCTACGAGAATATATTAAACAGGCACTAGAGCTGCACAGCGATGATTTGCCTGAACTGTTGCCACAAAAATTTAGCAATGGTTATGGTCTAAAGCAGGCATTGGAATATATTCATCATCCGCCGCTGAACGCCAATATGTTGCAACTCACTCAAGGCTCACATCCGGCACAGCAGCGTCTGATTTTTGAGGAACTGGTAGCACATCAAATTAGTTTGCTGACCCGGCGTGCTTTTATTCAGCAGATTGAAGCCCCTTCATTTTCCCCGAGTAAAACCTATGCCAAACAGCTTCTGGCTGGTTTGCCTTTCGAAATGACCGGTGCGCAAAAACGTGTATCCAAAGAAATTGCTAAAGACCTGAAGCAGAATAAACCGATGCTGCGTCTGGTGCAGGGTGATGTGGGTGCAGGAAAAACCTTGGTTGCCGGCGTAGCAGCCTGTCATGCCCTAGAAGAAGGCTGGCAAGTCGCGCTGATGGCACCCACTGAAATTCTGGCTGAACAGCATTACCTCAACTTCAAGCGCTGGTTCAAACCACTCGGTTTAAATGTCGCCTGGCTTTCCGGGAAACAGAAAGGTAAAGCGCGTGCTGCAGCAGAGCAAGTGATCCGTGATGGTAGCGCGAATCTGGTGGTGGGCACACATGCCTTGTTTCAGGAAAATGTCGAGTTTGCCAAACTGGGCTTAGTGATTATTGATGAGCAGCATCGTTTTGGGGTCGATCAACGCTTAGCCTTGAGAAATAAAGGCTTGGATGGCATGTCGCCGCATCAACTGGTCATGACCGCAACCCCGATTCCACGCACGCTTGCTATGTCGGCGTATGGCGATCTGGATACTTCGATTATTGATGAGCTGCCACCGGGCCGTACCCCGATCCAGACTGTGACTATTCCGTTAGATCGGCGTGAAGAGGTTCTGCAACGGATTGCGACTAACTGTGCCGAAGGTAAGCAAGCTTATTGGGTATGTACCTTGGTAGAACAGTCTGAAACACTGGATGCCCAAGCTGCAGAAGCAACCTTTGCCGAAATTAAGGAACGCTTTCCTGAACTGAATATCGGTCTGGTACATGGCAAGATGAAAGCTGATGAAAAACAGGCAGTCATGCAGGAATTCAAAGACAATAAACTGCAGCTACTCATTGCTACAACCGTAATTGAAGTCGGAGTCGATGTCCCGAATGCGTCCATTATGGTGATTGAAAATGCCGAGCGTCTCGGCCTGTCACAACTACATCAGCTGCGTGGTCGGGTTGGCCGGGGTGCCAAAGCCAGTTTCTGTGCCCTCCTTTACAAAAATCCATTGTCCCAAAATGGTCAGGAACGTCTGCGCATCATGCGTGAAACCAATGATGGATTTATCATTGCCGAGAAAGATCTGGAATTACGTGGTCCAGGTGAATTACTGGGTACCAAACAGACCGGTGATATGGGTTTCCGTGTAGCCAAGCTGGAACGTGATGATCACTTGTTGAATCAGGCCCATTATGTCGCCCAGCAGATGCTAAAAGATTATCCGAAACAGGCGGATGCATTATTAAAACGCTGGCTACCTGAGGCTCCACGCTATGCCTATGTTTAAGCTGCTCCAACAGGGAAAACTCTGGCTGAATCGTTTACAGCCTTGTCAGCTGTGCCAGACAGATTATCAAAACCTGCATTCTATCTGTCAGGATTGCTGGCAACAGTTACCTTGGGCACATCAGACCATTCAGCGTCAGGAAATGCAGTTTCAAGTGGCTTGTGACTATGCCTACCCAATGGATCGCCTGATTCAATTATTTAAATATGAACAAAAGCTGCATCTGGAACCTTTATTGGCAGGTGCATTACTGACCTTAAAATTTCCTAAAGTCAGTGCAGTGGTTCCTATGCCGATTTCAACCGAACGGCTGGTCGAACGTGGCTATAATCAATCCTTGTTACTGGCCAAGCATGTAGCTAAACATTTACAAGTTCCTGTCTGGCAACCAGTTGAGCGACTTAAGCAACATTCACAAAAAGGCTTAAGCCGTCTGGAACGTATCGAAGACATTGAAGCTCAATTTAGGGTCACTACATCTTCAAAAGTTCGTTATCGTAAGGTTTTAATTATCGATGATGTGGTTACGACTGGTAGCTCGATTCGAGCTTTAAGTCAACAGCTGGAAAAACTGGGCTGCCAGCAGATTTACGCCGCTTGTCTGGCAGGAGCCAAACTTTAAATCAGGCTTATACCAATAAGTTCTTTTTAACCCAAGGTATGACAATTTCTGTAGTCAATGGTGCAAGTTTCACATCTTTCTGATTCAGGTCCACCCATTTCATTTCGGCAATCTCAGCCTCAATATGTGGCTCGCCATCTAATTGCACCAGATAAACATAACTGACCAGTTGATGATCCGGTTCGTTGGCAGTTTGTGTCTCAAAACACCCAATGAATTGCTGAATCTCAGCCTGACAACCAATCTCTTCCTTAATTTCACGTAGCATGGTGCATTCAGGTGCTTCATCCGGTTCCAGCTTGCCACCCACTTGCATAAAACAGTCAGTATTTTTCTTACGAACTACCAGCAGCTGCTGATTAGAATTCAAAATAATGGCAGCTGCAACGGTAATAATTTTCATGAATTCGGAATGATCAAATGGGAAATACTTAACCTGAGTTCGACATAAA
>NZ_DDLD01000075.1:0-65974 GCF_002339435.1 Acinetobacter sp. UBA2581
CTTATTTCAGGACGGGACACTACAAGATTCTAAAAAGCTCGCTTCTTGCGGGCTTTTTTTATGGGTTGATTAAAATAAAACTAATTCCCCTGCCACCAGCTTTTTCGGTTCTCACAGTTTAAGGACTTAAGATTTTGATCTACCAGGTCGGCTAACAAAGCTTCTCCATTTTCTTTTAGCTTTAATTCAGCGAATTTGGCATCGCGATAACAAGGCTCAAGTCCTTCGGCAAACATAAAACTGTTGGTAGCCGGATATAAGCCTTCAAAGGTATTCTGCGGATTTTTCAGAATTAATTGCGCTGAGCGTGGCTGATCTAACGCACTTCGATCAAAACTGGATCTGACAACTCTTCCTTTCTCATCAAGCTGTACATAGCTTAGTACACGGGACTGATTTTCGAAATCTTGAATACTGATTTTAGGTTCTGATTGTTCTAATCTCTTCTCCGCTGCTAGTGCACTAAAATGCAGATCATAATTCAGCGCCATATAATCGCCTTGCAGAATTGATCGCGGATCTGCTGGTGCCAGTTCTACATAAATACTTTGGCTATCTCGAAGATGCCATTCATGTTGCGCAATCAATCCACAAAATAAGGCGATACTGAAAATAGCCAGATGCAAAGGAAGAAACTTTTTCATCTTGCCTCTCCTTCCTCATGTTGTAGTTTTGACTCCTTTAAAATATAGGTCAGTAACAAGACCAGTATCCCTGAAGCAAAGATACTAATACTTTTAAACAGAAAGCTTAAACCCAGATTGTAATACAGCATCCATAACCAGAAGATCAGCAATAAAATGGTAAGTGTCTGTATAAGTCGTTGCTGATAAACTACTGCCCATGCCATAAGCAGCATAATGATAAAAATCTCAAAATAGCCCAACAGAATAAGTAAGATGCTAAATACAGGAATTAACCAAAGCCATTTTTCATTAAATTGCTGCCAGTTTTGCCAAATAAAACTCAGTAGTAATAAGCTCGGAAAAACATAAAACAGCAGAACGTGGTCAAAGCTGATCTGCCCGATGCCCTGCCAGTGCTCTAATCCAGTCACCGATTGAACCACGGCTGAACCTGTCAACATAGCGATGATCCAGAGCAGAATACTTTTCTGATAAATTGAGGACTGCCAATATCTAGCGGTTAGGAATAGCCCGATATAAATGACATAGTTCAAGCTTAGAGCAAGCGTGATTACAATATCATCATGCTTAAAAGAGTTCTCTAATGCCAAAACGACAATTGCTAAAGCATGAGCTATCAAGAGTTGTAAGGTCAGAATGAACCAGTGCATCCGTTTGATCACAGTCAGAGCCAGCATCATTAATTGCAACAGCCACACTATAAACAGACTATTGGTGAGCAGTTCCGTATGAATTAATACCGCAGCTTGCCCGCAAACCCAAAGACAATAGGCAAACTGGCGTAAAAATATGGAATTCTTTTGACTTAATAATTTCCAAGCGATACCAATAAAAATGAGACCTAAAACAATTGAAACCGCTTTCCAATAGGTCAGCAATAGGATTGCCAGAATAATCCCAGCAATCCAGGCACCGAGTGCCAAAGGAATGACGGAGAATTTGGTTTGAGGAAATATTTTCTTGAGCGCAAAACTGATCAGCGCAAACCAGCCAAAGATCAGCATTGCCAAGATAAATAAACCAGCTGCTGAATTGGTAAGCCGATCGTCCAACAGTTCAAACAGCCATAGGCTCACACTGGCAGCCAAGCCTGCAATCAATAAAATGGTTTCTAATGCCTGATGCTTACGATAAAAATAAAATGCAGCACCTGCTGGTAGAACAACTGAAGAAGCCAGATAGATCAGCTGAAAATGATGGGTAAACTGCATCATACTGCTGATCGAAATCATGATGATGAATGCAATAAACAGATATCGCAGCAACGGGTAATAACGTATGACAAAGGCAAAACTAATGGCTGTAAGTAGATTCAAAGTCAGTAGATACAACCCTTCTGCCCGTATCATCCAGAAACTTTGTTTAAAGTAAAAATACAATGCCAGCTGAGTGACCACACAAAGCATGGCAAAAATACCGATATTGGATCGATATAGCCACGGCAAGAGTAATACAGCCCAGAGCAGAAATAACTGATAACTATCGGCACCAGTCTGATAGATCTGCCCAATCACAGCCAGACTTAAGCCCAGCATCAGGCCAGACAAGGTATCCAGACTCTGTCTGATCCATTCCCGCTGATTAAAGTAAATACTGGCTATTGCACTACAGACTAAAACCAGCATTGGAATTGCAAGTTGAACCTGATTCGGTAGCATCCACCAGTTCGCAGCCATTAAATACAGCAAACTGACTGCAATCAGCGCAACGCCCAAAATATTGAGATAACGCAAAACCTTTGCATCACAAAACAGCAAGGGAGAAAATGGATTATTATGGATCAGCTCGGTTTTCTTCATTGTCTGAATGATTGATCAATTTCTATTCTTAATAGCAACATAACATGTTTCCAGTTTTTTGCTAAAAGGCTGTAGTAATTCAAATAATCTGTTTTGCTTATCTGAAATTCTGCAAATTCGTGACTGGCCAAACTATACCATCTTTTAAAAACCAGGACTATAATGATCCCACATCGCTTCAGGGCGGGGTGAGATTCCCCACCGGTGGTAATTTCAGGGTAGTAAATCTTTCTATTTCTGAATCAGCCCACGAGCGGTCAATTTCAATTGATCTGCAGATCTGGTGTAAATCCAGAGCCGACGGTATAGTCCGGATGAAAGAAGACGAAAGCAGTACATCCTGTTTTATGCCTGGCATGAAACTGTTTTGCTATAAGCCTATTTTCACTATGTCCTGAAATGTTCAATCGTACTTTTACTTTACGTGAGCGTTTCAATGTCAAGTTTAATTCAACCCGAAATTTTCTTTTCCGCTTTAGCTCCCGCTGAACAGCGCATCCAACAAGCACTCGAAGACATCCGCCAAGGCAGACCTGTTCTGGTGATGGATGACTTTGACCGCGAGAATGAAGCCGACCTCATTGTTGCTGCAGAGACTTTGACTGTAGAAACCATGGCACGCATGATTCGCGATGGTTCCGGTATTGTCTGCCTGTGCCTGACTGATGAACTGGCCAATCATCTAGAACTGCCGCCAATGGTGCAGGATAACTCTAGCCAGTTTAAAACTGCCTTTACTGTAACGATTGAAGCTGCGGAAGGTGTGACGACTGGTGTATCTGCCAAAGACCGTACCACTACGATTAAAGCAGCCATTAAAGACGGTGCTGTCGCCAGTGATCTGAATCGTCCAGGTCATGTCTTCCCTTTACGTGCCCGTGAAGGCGGTGTGCTGACCCGTCGTGGTCATACCGAAGGTACGATTGATCTTGCACGTCTGGCGGGTTTAAGACCTGCCGGTGTTCTGTGTGAACTGACTAACCCAGATGGCACTATGGCTTCTGGCATTCAGGTATTGTCTTATGCACAGACACATCAGCTGACCGTGATCACCATTGATGAACTGGTGCATTACCGCCAGCAGCACAATGTCTAAGGCGTAAAGATAAAAAATCCCGGCTTAAGCCGGGATTTTTATTTTATATAAATATTTTTAGATGAGTACAGATAATATTCCATAGACTGCGACTACCAATAAAATCAAACCGCACAAACCAAGCAAATAAGGATACAGCTTGGATTTAGCAAAGCGTTGAAAGCCTAAATAAACTAATGATAGGGTCAAAAAATCCAGAACAATCCAGCTGATCGTTAGAATTACTAAACTGGAATCTAAGTTTGGAGTAATGCCGATGAACTGCGGGAAAAATGCAGCAAAGAAAATAATATCTTTGGGATTGGAGATCCCCACCAGAAAACCGGTTCGAAATCCTCCCTGTACTGGTTGCAAACCTTGTGAACTGGTTGGACCCTGCCCTTTCCAGACTTCCCGGAAAATCTGGATTCCTAGCCAGGCAATATATAAACAGCCAAGCAGCTTGATGCCATTCAGCCAGTTTTCATTAATGACTAATAAGCCTTTTAAGCTAAAAATAGATAAGGTGATCAATACCAGAGAAGCAAAATTCGTCCCGAAAATGGTCTGTAAAGCATGTTTATAGCCACCTTTCAGTCCAGTACTGGCAACTAGTAGCATAACAGGCCCAGGTGTGGCAATCATGATGACGACGGCCAGACAATAGAGAGCATATTCACTGATATTCACGCCATTTCCTCAGCTATCATGATTTTTTAATAAAAAAGAGGACTTATTCGTCCTCTTCCTGCATCTGAATCAGGTGCTGGCTCATCCCATCCGCCCGTAAAAAGGCCAAGTCATAACTGGCTTTGGCGAGTGCCAGTACCCGACGCTCGAATTCATCCCAAAGCGGACGTACCTGTTTGTAATGAATGCCTAAACCGCTTTCATCAGTAAAATGACGGTTCTTTTCACAGAGTTTCAAGGCATGGTAAAGCTTACGGCCCTTAGTCGCATCTTCACGCAGACGCACCCGTTTAGACAGGACAAATGTTTCCACTTTGGCCAGGTTTGCCATCGGCAGCATCGGGACCAAAATCTGATCTAGCTGTGCATCCAGCCGCTGCCAGACCGCAGTATGTTGATCTGCGTTATAACTGTTCCAGTGAATCACTTCATGATTAAAACGGCGGCAACCACGACAGACCGCATCACCAAATACGGTTGAGCAACGCCCTGCGCAAGGGGTCAAAGATGCAATACGACGATCCGAACTCAAAACTTACTCCAACTGTGCTGCAACTTCCAGCATCTGCATCATTGCATCAAAATCCTGGGTCGGCATGACTATACATGTTCTCCCTATCGATTTGAAGTCCGTTAAAACCCGGCCTTTTACTCGCTTATTCATTCAAATCACGTTAAAATATGCGCCTTTCAAATTATCATGCTACGTTGGAGTATTCCATGAACGCTACTGTAGAACAGCTTGCACCTGTAGAACAGCAAGCGACGACTGGTTGGGTTGTTGCCGCACTTTATCAATTCAAAGAAGTTCAAGACCCTGAGGGTCTGCAACAACGTCTTTTAGACTTGGTAAAAACCATCAACCTTTGCGGTACTCTAATTGTGGCAGGTGAAGGCATTAACGGTACCGTTGCGGGTAACCGTGAAGCCATCGATAAAGTACACCAGTTCCTGCTGGATGAAGGCTTCAACGAAATGGAATATAAAGAGTCGCATAGCTCTGACAAACCATTCCGTAAAATGAAGATCAAGCTGAAAAAAGAGATTGTGACTTTAGGTGTGCCGGTTAAGCCACGTGATCTGGTTGGCCATTATCTTGATCCTAAAGAATGGAATGAGCTGATTGCACGTGATGATGTGATTCTGGTGGATACTCGTAATGATTACGAATATAAAGCCGGTACCTTTAAAGGCGCAATCGATCCGAAAACTGAAACTTTCCGTGAATTCCCTGAATACGTGAAAAAGAATCTGGAACAGCACAAGGACAAGAAAATTGCCATGTTCTGTACCGGTGGTATTCGCTGTGAAAAATCAACTTCTTTATTGCTTCAGGAAGGCTTTAAAGAGGTATATCACCTGAAAGGCGGTATTCTGAAATACCTGGAAGAAACCCCAGCTGAAGAAAGTCTGTGGGAAGGTGAATGTTTCGTATTTGATGGCCGTACTGCGGTTACACATGGTGTGGAAGAAGGTCAAAATACCAAATGTCATGCGTGTGGCTGGCCATTAACACCTGAAGAAGCAGCGCTGCCAAGTTATGAACACGGCGTATCTTGTGTGTACTGCATCGATAAAACCACCGAGAAACAAAAAGAAGGTTTCCGTATGCGTCAATCGCAAATTCTGGCTGCAAAACGTAAACGTCTCTAACTCCAGTTTTGTAACCAAAAATATCTAAGCCCTCTTCGAAGGGCTTTTTATTTACATAAGCATTACATCTGCAATAAAAAACTTACCAATCCCTTACCAAGAACAGCATATTTTTACAGCCAAGCTTGATAGTCTTTATATCACATTACTTTGTTACCATAAGTCTTTCATTATTAATTAATTTTTTAAATGAAAAGGAAAACAAAATGGCCAATTCACTTGCTCGGGATTCAGATAATATTGTTAGATTCCAACCTAAAGAAAATACAAAACTGGAACGTATTACCCAAATGACAGATGAGCTGGAAGCAGAATCACATCTGTTTATTGTGATCTTGGGAACTATCATTGGTGCCATTCTTGCCCTGTTTATCGGCTACCATATTGAGGCTACAGCAGCACATTATTTACTGCTCAGTGCTCTGCCAGTTTGCCTGGCTTACAGCTTACGTAAAGTTTACATTTATACCTTAACCCATAGTTAATCCGCACTTGGCCATTTATATAACTTAACTTTACCCTCTTAAAAATACTGCTTAGGATACAAGCAGTATTCTTTATTTTGCCAATTCTATGAATCTGACTGAATGGATTATTTCTGTCATGGAACAGCTGGGCTACTGGGGCATTGCCCTGCTCATGTTTCTTGACAATGTCTTTCCCCCGATCCCCTCTGAAATTATTATGCCTTCTGCCGGCTATTCCGCTTCTCAGGGAGAATTACTGCTGGTTGGAGTCATTATTGCAGGCAGTATCGGTTCGTTATTGGCAGCGGCATTGCTCTATTGGATTGGCTACAAATTTAACCACGACAGTATTTTCAGATTCATAGACCGATATGGAAAATTCTTGTTTATCAAATCTAAAGACGTGAAAAAATCTCTGGAATGGTTCGAGCAGTATGGACACCGGATTGTATTCTTTGGCCGGATGGTTCCGGCAGTACGTTCCCTCATCAGTATCCCGGCCGGCATGAGCCATATGCCTTTCTGGAAATTCATGTTCTATAGTGGACTAGGTACTGTTATCTGGACCACGTTCCTGGCCTGTGTCGGTTTTTATTTTGGTGAAAATCAGGAATTGATGCACAAAATCTTTAGTCAGGTCAGTTATGTGATTATTGCGATTGTCGTGATCATCGTGGGCTGGGTTTTATACCGTAGACATCAACGTAAAAATCGCCCATCCTGAAGAGACCCCAGCATAAGGAGGCTAAAACGATGTCGCATTATCTTAAATATTTTGCCACCGTTTATCTGACTCTGGTCTTAATAGTCGGCATACTCATCTATGTATTCAATCTGGGCGCCATTCTGATGATTCCTGCCCTGATTGCCTCCGCCTTTCTCAGCGCCCGATACTTTGTGAAAAAAGAACTCCGACTACCCACCCAGGAAGAGAAAAGCAGACTGGTCTGGGGTTCCACGATTATTGCCATGACCTTTGGATTTATCTTTTTGTTTATAGTGATCTGGCTGCATCCACAGACGGAGGAAATCTATAGAAGAATGGCTTATACAGGACGCGGGCCAAACTCGTTCCTGGTGGCTACAAGTATTGCCTTACATGCCTTGCTGTTCCATATCGCCTATAATGGCTATGCGCGTTATAGCTTGAGCAAGCGTACGGGTGCCGATCATAAACCTTAGACTAGGTAATTAACTAGTCCAAACGTTGTACAAAACACCTGAGCTAAAAAAAGCACCTGACGGTGCTTTTTCATGGCGGGGCATGACTTATTCTGGTGTGTGGTACATCAGATATAATTCATTCAAGTTTTCTGGAATCTCTTCTGCAAGCTCATCCATTAACTGACCATTGCGACGGAAAGATTCCATTTGCGGATCTTCTTCATCGATGCCACTGAATACCATAATTGGCAGCGTTAAATCGACCAACTGTTCTTCAAATTCTTCTGTAAACCAGGCTTCTTCGTTCAGGAACATGGCATCTACAAAGCCCACACTCCAGTCACCTAGACTTGATTCGGTATCTGCTTCTTCAATTTCAAATGGGAAAGTGATCCCTTCTTCATTGGCCAAGCTTTGACGGATTGACTCTAACCATGCTTTAACCTGATTGATGATTTCTGCAGGCACTTTTTTCTGGTTGCCTTCAAAAAGCTCATCCATCCATTTGTCAAATTGCGGGCCTACTGCGATAGCACATAAGAAACCATGAGTTGCCGCAAAATCCAGACCATACTCATTTTGGTCGCCATCCAGATATTCACTCAACAGGTCTAAATCTAAAGCACTCATTTAACATCCAAACTTAGAAAACCGAAAGGATTAGCATAGCATTTATTCAGGCTATGCTAAATCTGAATTCGTTAATCTTCGTCGTCAAAGTCGTCATCATCGTCGAAGTCATAATCAAAATCTTTGAGTTCGCGTTCCAGGCGGCGTTGCGAGAGCAGATCATCAATTAAACGACGTTTTTCCAACGACTCTTTCGCACTTAGCTTACTCGATGCCTCATCGAAATTAACATCATCATCACCGTAGCTATCATCTAGTTCAAAATCTGTCGAAGACACTAAAACTACCTCGTAGTGAAAAATGTAAATGGGTCTAGGCGCTATTTATCTTGCCTTTAAAAACTTGTCAAGTTTTATTTATATATTTTGTATGTTTATACTAGTTAGCTCTTGTTTTTCTACAGCATAATTGTGTATTTATTAGCTGGTTAGATAGTGAACGCTTTTTATCCCATGGATGAGGGACGTTTCTAAAATTAGATTGGGAAATACACTTGAAAAGATAAACTTAGACCCAATATCGATATTCAATTGTTATTCAAACATATTTATAAAATCATGCTTGACTGATCAATTCCAAAAACTATTTCAGGTGAATTGTGCTATCATGCACGGTTTTTCACTGCCACAGATTCAACGAAGAGTAAGCAAAGATGAGCGATATGACTTCCCCTACTTCTCAAGTAGCGGCTCTGATTAGCCGAGGCAAAGAACAAGGTTACTTAACCTTCGCTGAGGTTAACGATCATCTCCCGGACTCCATCACAGAAAGCGAACAGATTGAAGACATCATTCAAATGCTGAATGATGTGGGTATTCCTGTCCATGATCGTGCGCCTGAATCTGATGATGCAATGTTCGAGGATACTGCAGAAGCTGCCGATGAAGTTGCAGAAGAAGAAGCTGCGGCTGTACTTGCATCTGTAGAAAACGAACCAGGTCGTACGACTGACCCTGTACGTATGTACATGCGTGAAATGGGTACCGTTGAACTTTTAACGCGTGAAGGCGAAATTAGCATTGCAAAACGCATTGAAGAAGGTATCCGAGACGTTCTTCACTCTATTGCTTACTGGCCGAATGCTGTAGAAGTTGTACTACAAGAATACAAAGATTATGAAGCTGGCGAACGCCGCCTTGCTGACATTCTGTCAGGTTATTTAGACCCTGAATCAGATGAAGAAATTCCAGAAGTACTGGAAGAAGTCGCTGAAATCGAAGAAGACGAAGAAGCAACGACCAAGTCAACCAAAGATGTAAAACTGGATGATGACGAGGAAGATGAAGAGTCTGATAGCGATGACGATTCTGAAGGTGACTCAGGCCCAGATCCAGAAATTGCCAAAGTTCGTTTTGCCGAACTTTCAGATGCCTGGAAAAATACCAAAGCGGTACTGGAAAAACACGGCCGTAACAGCAAAGAAGCAGAAGAAGCACTTCAAGCGCTTGCAACTGTGTTCATGATGTTCAAGTTCACCCCGCGTTTGTTCGATATCATTTCTGAAATGATTCGTGGTACACATGACCAGATCCGTGGTGCAGAACGTGAAGTGATGCGTTATGCCGTCCGTCGTGGCCGTATGGACCGTACCCAGTTCCGTACTACTTTCCCGGGTCAGGAATCGAATCCAGCCTGGTTAGATGAGCAAATTGCGAAAGCGACTGCTGATCAGAAAGCTTATCTGGAAAAAGTACGTCCTGACGTATTGGCCTTCCAGCAAAAAATCGCAGATATCGAAAAAGACCTTGATCTTAAAGTTCGTGACATCAAAGACATTGCCAAACGTATGGCAGTCGGTGAAGCGAAAGCACGTCGTGCCAAGAAAGAAATGGTTGAAGCAAACTTGCGTCTGGTCATTTCGATTGCGAAGAAATATACCAACCGTGGCTTGCAGTTCCTGGATCTGATTCAGGAAGGCAACATCGGTCTGATGAAAGCGGTAGACAAGTTTGAATACCGTCGTGGTTATAAGTTCTCGACTTATGCCACTTGGTGGATTCGTCAGGCGATTACCCGTTCAATCGCGGATCAGGCACGTACCATTCGTATTCCAGTGCACATGATTGAAACGATTAACAAGATCAACCGTGTATCTCGTCAATTGCTTCAGGAAATGGGCCGTGAACCGACACCGGAAGAACTGGGCGAACGTCTGGAAATGGACGAAGTGAAGGTTCGTAAAGTACTGAAAATCGCTAAAGAACCGATTTCGATGGAAACACCAATCGGCGATGATGAAGATTCGCATTTGGGTGACTTCATTGAAGACAGCAACATCACCTCACCAGTGGATGCTGCTACTTCAGAAGGCCTGAAAGAAGCGACTCGCGAAGTACTGGAAAACCTGACTGAACGTGAAGCGAAAGTCCTGAAAATGCGTTTCGGTATCGACATGCCAACGGATCATACTTTGGAAGAAGTCGGTAAACAGTTCGATGTAACCCGCGAACGTATCCGTCAGATCGAAGCGAAAGCTCTACGTAAGTTACGTCACCCTTCCCGTTCTGAACATCTGCGTTCATTCCTGGAAAATGACTAAGATTTAATACAATTTTGGAGACTTGAAATTTCATCTCTCGCCTCCATTTTGTATTGCAATACACCCAAACGCCTGCGCTACGCAGGCGTTTCGAATAGGGGAACTACATGTTAGACCGTACACCATCTCGTGAACTCCGCGAAGATCTTTGGGTTTTTCCAATGGATTACCCAATCAAACTCATTGGCCTTGCAGGTGAAGAACTGCTGAATGCAGTTGTTGAGATTTTTACCAAACATTTCCCTGACTTTGATGGCGATAGCGTAAGCATCACTCCATCTCGTACTGGTAAATATCATTCGATCACTGCTCAGCTACGTTTCCTTGAACTGGAACAGGTTCATGCCGTATATGCTGATCTTGCAGCTTGCCCACTGATCAAGACTGCACTTTAAGATTATTCTGCTCCAACCTTGGCAAATTAAAAGACACGCTTTCGGGCGTGTTTTTTATATGTGTGACCAGCTCACCAACAATTACTACGAATCCCTCCCCTATCCATTGCTGAAATCATTATAATTATTTTCAGTATGATTTAATTTTCTAAGGACGCACACTGTGACAGCTGCGGTTCAAAAACCCTCCCTGATTATCCGTCAATATAATAACCTGACTCCCTACGAAGACCGTTTTCTGGAAATGAAAAGCTTCACGGAAAACCGTGATGAAAATACGCCTGATGAGTTATGGATTTTGCAGCACCATGATGTACTGACCCAAGGTCAGGCAGGCAAACCGGAACATATCCTGATTCCAACTGATATTCCTGTCATTCAAACCGACCGTGGTGGTCAAGTCACTTGGCATGGTCCTGGTCAGCTCGTCGCATACTTTATGTTTGACCTGAATCGTCTGGGTTGGAATGTCCGTAGATTGGTGTCGTATGCTGAAAACCTGATGATCCAGCTCCTAAAAAATCATGGCATTGAAGCCTATGCCAAACCCGATGCTCCGGGCGTCTATGTGAATGAGCGTAAAATTGGTTCTCTCGGCTTCAAGATTCGTAAAGGCCGTAGCTATCATGGCCTGTCTTTAAATATTGATTGCGACCTGACTGGTTTCCATACCATTAACCCTTGCGGCTATGCAGGTCTGGAAATGGTGCGAATTAATGACCTCGTCAGCAATCCGCCAAAGTTTAATGACTTATGTGTTGAAATTATTGAAACTTTAAGCAGCAGCGGTTACTTTAATCAGGTGAACGTCGAGCAAAGATAAAGCCTTTGCATTTTAACAATAAATAAATTAGAGTAATTACTCTAAACAAATAATATCAAGATAGGGATCATCACGTGATTGCGACAAAATCCGTAAAACCCGCTTTGCAGCTTGCCTATGTCAAACTGATGATGGATATCATTGGCCGTGGCCTGGTCATGGCAAGTCAGGTAGACCCAGAAATCAAACAGGAAGTTGCCCAGTTTCCCGCCAATTTCAGGCTTTCAATGAATGTTTTTCCGCATGGCCCGGCCTTCGTTGCCCGGGTCACGGAACAACATCAGCTGGAACTGGTCAAAGACAGCAGCATCAAGCCAGACCTGACCATTACCTTTAAGCATCTGCATCATGCCTTTCTGGTGTTTTCCTTTCAGGAAAGCACGTCTCAGGCCTTTGCCAATGACCGCATGATTGCCAATGGTGATATTTCCTATGCGATCCGTCTGGTACGTTGCCTGAATAAAATGGAAGCGCTGATCTTGCCGAAAATGGTGGCGCAACTGGCAGTAAAAGAATACCCGAATAATCTGAGACTCAAAGATAAAATCATGGAAGCGAGCAGCATCTACTTAAAAGTCGCTCAATCTTATTTGAAACGGAGTGTATAACATGGCAAAACCTTATTATGAATTTTTCTGTCCAGTCAAAGTGATTGCTGGTCATGCCGCGTTAGAACACATTCCTTTTGAACTGGCCACTTTAGGTGCTAAACGTCCACTGATCATTACTGATAAAGGGGTACGTGCCAATAACCTGCTGGCGCCGATTGAAGCTGCTTTTGAATCGACCGATGCCAAAATTGCAGCGATTTTTGATGATGTACCGCCAGATTCTAGTTTAGGTACAGTGCGTAGCGCAGCACAGCTTTATCGTGATCATGATTGCGATGCCATTATTGCTGTTGGCGGCGGTTCAGTGATTGATACTTCAAAAGCGACCAATATTCTAGTCTCTGAAGGTGGTGACGACTTACTCAAATATTCTGGTGCGCATAATCTGCCTAAACCGCTGAAGCCATTTTTCGTAATTCCTACGACTTCAGGAACTGGTTCTGAAGTGACGATGGTTGCTGTGGTATCGGATACTGAAAAGAATTTGAAAATGCCATTCGCATCCTATTACCTAATGCCGCATGCTGCGATTCTGGATCCACGTATGACCCAGACCCTGCCACCGCATCTGACTGCCATGACAGCCATGGATGCGATGACACATGCTGTAGAAGCCTACACGTGTATGGCAGCCAATCCAATTTCCGATGCCTATGCCACAGCTGCAGTGAAAAAGGTCAGTGCCAACCTGTTTAATGTACTCGACAACCCAGCTGATGCTCAAGGTCGTCTGGAGCTGGCTCAAGCCTCTACTATGGCTGGTATTGCCTTCTCCAATTCAATGGTGGGCCTGGTGCACTCGCTTGGACATGCTCTAGGTGCAGTCGCGCATTTGCCGCATGGCCTATGTATGAACCTGTTCCTGCCTTATGTGCTGGAATATAACAAGGAAGTCAATGGTGACAAGATTGCCGAGCTGCTACTACCATTAGCGGGTGCGGATATCTATGCACAGACGCCAGCACACCTACGTGCAGACAAGACCATTGCTACAATTTTAACCATGCGTGATCGAATCTATAGCTTGACCAAATTACCGCGCACATTAAGTGAAACAGGTAAGATTTCTGAAGCACAGCTGGATGAAGTTACTGAAAAAGCATTAAATGATGGTTCCATCATTTACAACCCGAAAGAAGCCAGTTTGGAAGATCTGAAATCTATCTTAAAAAAGGCTTGGTAATTACTGAAAAATAAGCCAATATAGCGAAAAATTTAAGCCTGATGTTTTTTTAGACATCGGGCTTTTATCTTGCAGGAAATCGCTGTTTTTTGCTTCGAATGGCACATTTCGTGCAGGCCTAAATTCAAAAAATAGCTAGTAAAAGCCGTAATTTTAAAGTAGATTGGCGCGCTTTTATAGAAAATTGTAGGGGGGATCGTTCGTCTCAAACGATCCTTATTAAATATGACTGATCCTTGATCAACGATTAAGAGGATAACGCCGTTGACAAATTTCTCTGGGACTCAATCGGCAGCTAAACTGCAAAAAACGCTAGGGCTCTGGCACATCATTATTATTGGTTTAGCTTACATTCAACCAATGACCTTATTTGATACTTTTGGTTTGGTATCTGAAGAAAGTCATTTGCATGTTCCTACTTCTTACATCATTGCCCTGATTGCAATTTTGTTTACATCGATCAGCTATGGTCACATGATTCGCCGTTACCCTTCTTCGGGTTCGGCTTATACCTATGCCCAAAAATCGATTCATCCGAATATTGGCTTTATGGTGGGCTGGTCTTCTTGGCTGGATTATCTGTTATCCCCAATGGTGAACATCATCCTGGCAGTGATCTATCTTGAAGCACTGTTTCCTGATGTGAACCATTGGGTCTGGGTAATCGTACTGACTGCCTTTATGACCGGGGTAAACCTGCGTGGTGCACGCTTCGTGGCGAACTTTAACAGTTTGATCGTACTGGTACAGTTATTGGTGATCGGTATCTTTACCTGGATGGTATTTACCAAACTGCAGGCCGGTTTCAATGCTGATGGTCCGATTACAGCTGAACAGCGTTACCAGCTTTGGAGTCTTGAACCGTTCTGGAATGAACTGACTTCAGTTGGCGCCTTGATTACTGGTGCGACCTTACTGTGCTTCTCATTCACTGGTTTTGACTCTTTAAGTTCTCTGGCAGAAGAAACCAAAGATACTGAAAACACCTTGCCTAAAGCGATTTTCTTGACTGCTTTAATCGCTGGTGTGATTTTCATTATCAGTACTTACTTCATGCAGTTGTACTTCCCTTCTACACCGGGTTCTTACTTCAAGAATATTGCTGAAACTCAGCCAGAAATCCTACTTCTTGTCGGTGGCTCACTGTTCCAGTCTTATGTGCTGACTTTTGCGATCATTACCGTAATGGCGTCTGGTATTTCTGCTCACGCAGGTGTATCACGTCTAATGTATGTCATGGGTCGTGATGGCGTGATCAACAAGAAAATCTTTGGTCATATCAGTCCGAAAAGCTATACGCCAAACTACAACATTCTGATTGTAGGTGCAGTGGCCTTAACTGCTGGCTTCATGGATCTGGATATCGTGATTTCAATGATTAGTTTCGGTGCCTTGACTGCGTTTACATTCGTAAACCTGTCAGTGATTTCACGTTATGCACTGCGTGATGGTCGTACTAAAACCGCAAAAGACATTTTTAGCTTTGTGGTCATCCCGATGCTTGGTTTTATCAGTATCTTTGCGATGTGGCTGGAAATTGAAGAAACTGCACTGAAATACGGTTTATGGTGGGCGATGTTCGGTATTTTGTACCTGGGTTATAAAACCAAGGGCTTTAAGCACCCTGCTCCACAACATAACGAGTTTGAATAATCGATATTGTTCATACTTAAAAAGGCGCTTTATGCGCCTTTTTTTATTTTCTTGGATAATGGACTGGGCTTATTGTAGGCGACAGTCAAAACCCATCTGGGTATTGACCCGGTTATTTTGAAAGCCCAATTTTTCAATAAACAGATCATGATTGGATAATAGTTTCTGATCTTCCGGACTGAGTCGAGCCTTGTTCTTTACCGCCATTTGATACATTTCATTCACCACGCCCTGAAAAATATCACAAACTTCCTGACGTTTGGCTGGTTTCATCTGACGTCCACGCCAAGTCCACTCGAAATCATCACGGCTAAGGATTTTGCCCCATTGCTCAATGCGGCTATTTAAGCGCCGTTGCATCGCTGCCAGCCCTTGGCGGATTTATTCCTGAGTAATGGGCTGAGCTGTATCTTGTGATGATACTGATTGCTGTGGCGCTTCTTGAGCCTGTGTCATCATGCTGGCCAGCAATAACGTACTACAGCTTGCTAAAAACCATCCTTTTTTCTACATTCTCAACAGCTTATCTACAAGATTACCTGAAAGACCAAACATGTACCTGTATCTGTTACATAAAATAAAAAAGCTGCCTTTAGGCAGCTGTTTAAATCGGTACGATGAACTTAAAGCGGTTTAAAACCCTGTTGACGCCAAGCTTCATAGACAATCACAGCTGTTGCATTGGACAGATTCAAGCTGCGTGAATTCTCGGCCATTGGCAGACGAATCCAGTGCTCTTTTGGGAACATCATACGTACATGCTCTGGCAAGCCACGAGTTTCTGATCCCATCAACAAGGCTACAGAACGATTTAGATCTGAGGTATGCGGGGTTTCAAAACCTTTGGTGGTCAGCGGATAAACCGCATCCACACCTACGCCCTTAGTAGCCAGATCGGCCAGACACTCTTCAATATTTTCCCAAATCTGCATATTGGCATATTCATGATAATCGAGACCGGCACGTCTTAGTTTTTTATCATCCAGTTCAAAGCCAAGGGGCTTGACCAAATGTAACTGTGCTCCCGTATTTGCGCATAGGCGAATAATATTACCTGTATTGGCAGGAATTTCAGGTTCATATAAAACAACATGGATCACAGCTTTTCTCTACTTTTGGGAGTTTAGTGGCCATTTAGGACCACTTCAATTTTTCACGTAAACGCACCACTTCACCAATAATGGTCAAGGTTGGTGCCTGAATATGGTGCTCATTCACTTTCGATGCAATATCTTGGAGCGTTCCCACCACCACTTTTTGCTCTGGTGTGGTGCCTTTTGAGACCAAGGCCACTGGCATATCTGGACGCTGACCATGCTCAATCAATTGTGCACAGATTTTTTCCAGTCCCACCAGTCCCATATAAAGTACCAGTGTCTGGTTTTCATAAACCAGTTCATTCCAAGGCAGTTCAGGAGAACCTTCTTTTAAATGACCTGTCAGGAAACGCACGCTTTGTGCATAATCACGATGAGTGAGCGGAATACCAGCATAAGCTGAACAGCCTGAAGCTGCGGTAATGCCAGGCACGACCTGAAAGGCCACGCCAGCAGCAAACAGCTCTTCAATCTCTTCACCGCCACGACCAAAGATAAACGGATCACCGCCTTTTAGACGACAGACTCGCTTGCCTTCGCTGGCATATTTCACCAGTAAGGCATTAATCCCTTCTTGTGGCACCGCATGATTGGACCTCGCCTTACCGACATAGATCTTTTCTGCATCACGGCGACAGAGATCCATAATCGGTGCAGAGACCAAACGGTCATAGATCACCACATCGGCCTGCTGCATCAAGCGTAAGGCTTTTAGCGTCAATAACTCCGGATCACCCGGTCCGGCACCGACCAGATAAACCTCACCTTTTGGCTTTTGCCATTCATTTAAGGCTTGTTCAATCAAACGGTCGGCTTCAGCCAGATTTTCATTAAATACCTGTTCTTTCAAAGGACTGGCATATAAATCTTCCCAGAAGATACGGCGTTCATCGGGATTAGTGATCTTGGCTTTAACTGCACTACGCCACTTACCAGAGAACTCAGCCAGTTTACCCATACCATGCGGAATGGTAGCTTCAAGCTGAGTGCGGATCTGACGAGACAATACTGGTGAAGTACCGTTACTCGCGACTGAAATAACCAGTGGTGAGCGGTCGATAATTGCTGGCACCATGAAACGGCAATGTGGTGGATCATCAACACTGTTGACCAGCACATTTTCAGCTTCACAGTCTTCAAACACCTGACGGTTGACTCCAGCATCATTGGTCGCTGCAATCACCAGACGGTAGGAACGTAGAGGAATTTCAGAATTGAAAGGTGCCTGAACATATTGACCGGCGGTCGCTTGAACAATCTCAAGCAGACTCGCTTCGATCTCAGGTGCAACCACCGAAATGACTGCCCCTGCTTTCTGTAGCAATACCGCTTTACGGTATGCAATATGTCCACCACCGACAATCAGACAAGGTTGCTGTTGCAACTTTAACGAGATTGGAAAGATATCCACAAAATACCTCAAAAAGTTTTAAATCTGACTGTCTAAGCAATTTTCATGCACATTTTGGTGCATACACCGACATTTAGTCGATGTAAGTTGCACCACCCATATACGGACGCAGTACTTCAGGGATCTCAATTGAACCATCAGCACGTTGATAGTTTTCCATGACCGCCAGTAAAGTACGACCTACAGCCAGACCTGAACCATTCAGCGTATGTACGAATTCAGTTTTTTTCTGGTCAGCACGGTAACGCGCTTTCATACGGCGTGCCTGGAAATCCCACATATTTGAGCAAGATGAAATCTCACGATACGTATTTTGACTTGGCACCCAGACTTCAAGGTCATAAGTTTTGCATGCACCAAAGCCCATATCACCGCCACACAGAATGATTTTACGGTATGGCAGACCTAATGCTTGCAAAATACCTTCTGCATGACCAGTTAACTCTTCCAGTGCCTGCATAGAGTCTTCAGGTTTTACAATCTGAACCATCTCAACTTTGTCGAACTGGTGTTGACGGATCAGACCACGGGTATCACGGCCATATGAACCGGCTTCACTACGGAAACATGGGGTATGTGCTGCATATTTCAGTGGCAGACGGTCGGCATCGATGATTTCATCACGCACGAAGTTGGTTACAGGTACTTCAGCCGTAGGGATCAGGTAGAATTCTTTCTCACCTTGCAGCTTGAACAGGTCTTCTTCAAATTTCGGTAACTGACCTGTACCACGTAAAGAATCTGCATTCACCAAATAAGGTACATAGGCTTCGGTATAGCCATTTTTAGTGGTATGCGTATCCAGCATGAACTGAGTGATGGCACGTTGCAGACGCGCTAAAGGACCTTTCAGAACGCTAAACCGTGAACCAGTCAATTTGGTCGCAGTTTCAAATTCCAGACCACCCATCATTTCGCCCAGGTCAGTATGGTCTTTGATTTCAAAGTCAAATTCGCGTGGTGTACCCCATTTCAGGACTTCCACATTGTCATTTTCATCTTTACCTTCAGGTACAGATTCATCTGGCAGGTTTGGAATAGACAGTGATTTTTCTTCTAGTTCAGCTTGCAGCTCAGCCAGTGCAGCTTCAGCAGCCTTGATTTCATCACCAATTGAAGACATGCGTGCCATGATTTCAGAGGCATCGCCACCTGCTTTTTTGATCTGACCCACTTGCTTGGCACCGGCATTACGCTCAGCTTGCAAGGATTCAGTTTTGGATTGAATCTCTTTACGTCGAGCTTCTAATGATGCCCACTCCTCAACATTCAGTTGAACACCACGTTTTGCCAAGGCTAAATTTACAGCCTCAATATTATTTCTAAGTAATTTCGGGTCGATCATAGCCAATCTTTGGATAAGAAAAAAACTGGCTATAGTGTAAGCTCTTAACGTCAAAAAATACAGTGACTGACCTACCGGCTGGAGTTTATTAGCGCAATATTTAAAGGCTTGTTTGAGGCAAAAGCGATAAATATTCAGGCCGGATGATCTCTCTTAATGCTGTATAAGGTACTTTTAATTCTGCCATATCACTGATTGTCTTGTTCAACTCGCCTGCCGGATAAACCAGTACCAAGCCCTGACTGTCAAAATAATAATTATCACTCAGTGCTAGTTTCTGCTGGGTGATTTGATAACGATCCAGCCAGTCTTTATTTGCTTGATATAGAGTCTGTTTCAGTTTTTCATCTGTATTACCGCACATAACCTGATGAAGAGCTAGACGTTTCTTTTGTTTTAGATCCAGATTGACATATTCAGTATGAGATTGGGGCTGTGCTGCACGTTCAGGCTGATGGGCAGTTTTAAATATAAAAGTGGCCAGATGCGCATGCTGATTCAGGTAATTCACCTGAATGGAACGTTGATCAATAAATTTTGGCTGATCCTTTGCTTTAATTTTATTACTGGTCACTTTGCTAAAAGCGACCGGCTCAGTACGCTGAATACGCTCCATGAAGTATTGATCAATCCAACTCATATTGGTATCTACAGTCTGCAAATCAAAGCGCACACAACCTTCGATTTCACACACGACCTGATTGGCATCTTTAACTGGAACTATTTTGGATTGGATTTCTCCTGTGTCTTCTGATTGCGCGGATGTAGTGACTGAAGAGGTTTGAGGCTGACAGGCAAATAGCCCGAGATTCAGACACAAGATACAACCGATCCAGCCTATTTTACATGAAGTCATTTTCATCCTGAGCTCCTAAAATTTTGCAATTTCATTGACTCAACTTTTGTTTATTCTAAAACACCCGAACTTCTAGATATACGCCAACCTTGTAATGACTCCAGATCCATCTCGATCAGGAACAAAAAAAAGCAACCCGAAGATTGCTTTTTTGTTGAGTTGATCTTGATGTTTATTGATCAATAATGTCTGTGCCTTTTGGCGGGGTAAAGTTAAATGTAGATGCCGGAATCGTGGTATTCAGTTTGACATTACTGAATTTAATATTGGTAGTCTGGCCTAATGAATCTTGCAAAATCATCAAGCTAGGCGCTTTGTTCGCACCAAAACTGATAGTCAGGCTTTCAAAAACCCCATCGGTATTTTTCGGATAAAGCGTGTAATAGGTTTTAGCTTTATTCGGCTGAGTTACGCGATAAGATTGCATAATCTGGCTAGTATTGCCGGACAATAATAATGCCGGTGTATTTGCCACTTGATCGTCTAGACTCTGACGCACTGCTTGCTGCAAGTCTGGATCATAGATCCATACGGTTTTACCAGTAGTAGCAATAGTCTGTTTCGACGGGCTTGAAGTTTCCCAGTAGAATTTACCCGGACGCGCCACTTTCATCACACCTTTAAAGGTCTGGTTCATGTGCTGCGCAGTCAAGCCTTTTTTCTGGGTCGCTTTCGGATTCGTGACTTTAGTCGTTTGTTCAAAATTTGCAGTTAAGCTACGGATATTGCTGAGCTGTTTCACCAGATTCGCAGTAGCTTGCTGCTCCGTCGCTGCAGTTGCGGCAAATACAGTCGTGCTCATGACAGGTGCCAGTGTCGCCGTACCGATTGTTATGGCACATACAGTTTTACGAAGCATACTCATAATCTCACCTTTTTGTATTTGCATATCGCTATTTATCTAATGACTCATCTTAAACCAATTTCTCAAACTAAGATGATAGAAAATAAGAAGTTTTGTATTGTTATTAATGCAGAATTCCTACTTTTATTCATCATTATGAAGATTCAATAGTGATATTTACATTCGCTGTCACAGCTTTATAAGCCGATAAACCTTCACGCATAAAAAAACCCACAGAAACTGTGGGTCTTTTTTCTATCTCAGCAAATTATGCTTCAACAGATACGTAGCGACGGCCAAATTGACCTTTCACTTCGAATTTTACTACGCCATCAGCAGTAGCAAATAATGTATGGTCACGGCCCATACCTACGTTTTGACCAGCGTGGAATTCAGTACCACGTTGACGAACGATGATGTTACCTGCAGTTACAGTTTGGCCACCGTAAACTTTAACACCTAACATCTTAGGATTCGAATCACGACCGTTCTTAGTCGAACCACCGGCTTTTTTAGTTGCCATGTCTATTTACTCCTAGTAATTAGCCTGAGATACCAGTAATTTTCAACTCAGTGAACCATTGACGGTGACCTTGTTGTTTACGGTAGTGCTTACGACGACGCATTTTGATGATGCGGATTTTGTCGTGACGACCATGGCTAACTACTTCTGCAGTTACTTTAGCGCCAGCTACAACTGGAGCACCGATTTGAATGCTATCACCGTTTACAAGCATAAGTACGTCATCAAACGTAATTGTTGAACCAGTTTCAGCTTTCAATAATTCAACTTTAAGGGTTTCACCCTCAACTACACGGTGCTGTTTACCACCGCTTTGGATTACTGCGTACATAATGTACTCCAAACATGCCCGTGTCGACGTGCCGATAAAGGAATATATCGATCTTAAAACGCGCGCCACTGGGGGTTATACAAGGGCAAAGATTTTAAGGGATATTATAAGAAACAACAAGCCATTTTAAGGAAATAATCATGAACTCCATTATAAAGCCTATAAATCATTAAATTATTCATTCAAAATCAAAGATTAATATTGGATATAATGGCCAAAAAAAGGATACTCAATTCCGAGTTTTCCGGCTGCCTGAGAATGTTTAGAAAAAAACTTTAGCGGAAAGATATTGTTCATTTTTTAAATGTCAAAATTTAGGCTAAACTCAAAGAAGTGCTATAAAAAGCTGATTTTTAGTGGAGTTTGTGCTTTTCTTAGCTTTCACTCATGTTATAAATTGTTAAACTACCCGCTGCGATTTACCAAACTAGAGGTTTTCTTTCACATGGCCATCGACTTTAAGCAAGATATTCTCGCTCCTGTTGCTAACGACTTTGCTGCGATGGACACATTCATTAACGAAGGAATTACCTCAAAAGTAGCGCTGGTGATGGCGGTCAGCAAGCATGTGGTTGAAGCTGGCGGCAAGCGCATGCGCCCAATCATGTGCCTGTTGGCAGCGAAAGCCTGTGGTGCCGTAGAATTGGAACAGCATCGCAAACTGGCAGCCATTATCGAAATGTTGCATACGGCAACTCTAGTTCATGATGATGTCGTCGATGAGTCAGGTTTGCGTCGTGGCCGTCCAACTGCCAATGCCACATGGAACAATCAGACAGCTGTGCTAGTGGGTGACTTCCTGATTTCGCGTGCCTTTGATTTACTGGTCGACCTTAACAATATGACCCTGCTCAAAGACTTCTCTACGGGTACCTGCGAAATTGCCGAAGGCGAAGTTCTGCAACTACAATCGCAACATCAGCCAGAAACCTCAGAAGAAACTTATTTAAGTATTATTCATGGCAAGACTTCTCGCCTGTTTGAGTTGGCGACCGAAGGTGCCGCTATTCTTTCCGACAAGACTGAATTCCGCGAACCATTACGTAAATTCGCTGGTCACTTCGGTAATGCCTTCCAGATTATTGATGACATTCTGGACTATACCTCTGATGCTGAAACCCTAGGTAAAAACATCGGTGATGACCTGATGGAAGGTAAACCTACCCTGCCATTGATTGCTGCCATGAAGAATACAACTGGGGAATCGCATGAAATTATCCGTCGCAGTATTGCAACGGGCGGAACAGATCATTTGGCAGAAGTCATCAAGATTGTAAATGATTCTGGCGCCTTGGATTATTGCCGCCAGCGTGCAACCGAAGAAACAGAAATTGCAATTCAAGCCTTGAATGCACTACCCGATTCAGAGTATCGTCAGGCCCTCGTTAATCTGGCCAAACTGGCTCTTCACCGGATTCAATAGCCGCTTATCTCGCCTATGCATATTAATTTTCTTGATATTTTTCAAAGCATGCAGCATCAGCTTGAACAACCACAAGCGGTGCTGGATGAGAATCTGCTCATCCAACTTGTAGAACGTATACGCCCAGAAGACAGCAGAAATACAGAAGAAATCGAAACAAAATTTAATGCATTTATCCGGGCTTTACTGCTCACTCCCAATGCAGTCTTAACCTTACAAAGTTTCACTTTAAGAATTATCAACCGCTATAAACAAGCCAGTCTGTTTTCCGATACCGGGATTCTTTCTCTGGATGGTTTCTGGAACCAGCTGAATCAGCGGATCGGGGCGCATATCCTGCCGGTGATTCCAGATCATTTACAGCTTCAGGAATTGTTCCGCAAGATTTTCTATTTGCGTACCGATAAATACTGGCTGGATTATTTTGATGAAGCGGATTGGCAGCGACTTTTTGCTGTTGTAAATCAGGGTCATTCCAATCAGGTAGAAAAAACCCGAATCAAAGATCAGATCATTAAAGCACTAACGATTCTGTCCTACCGGGTGAGTGGGATCGGCCTGCATCCTGAATTTATTAATGCCCAGCCTGAGCTCATGGAATATGAATCACCTTTTCTGGTGCAAAACCGTGAGATTATTGAATTTATCCAGGAATATAAAAAACGCTATAACACTGTAGAACTGGTAGATGCGATTACGCCGCCAGATGCTTCTCAAGCTCTGGTCATGCTGGAGCAGTGTCACGATGTTGTCGCCAAAATTCGCCGCTCTACCAAACGGATTGGGGTCAGTGTCAGCCTGACCTATATGCTGGCCTTGCTGGAACAGTGTCTGGAACGGATTGAAATCCTGTTGAATATGGTGCTGGATGACGATGATCTGCGTTATCAGTCCATTGGTCTGTTTATCGCAGATATTACCGAAGCGATTTATAGCGAACGCAGTGTGCGTGCCTTACTGACTACCAATAGTGAACTCCTGGCTTTACAGGTAACTGAAAATGCCAGTAAGACTGGTGAACATTACGTAAGTACCGACAAGCAAGGCTTTTTGGCCATGTACAAATCGGCAGCCGGTGCCGGTATCATCATTGCCTTTATGGCCTCGCTGAAAGTCTTAATGGCGCGTGTCACGATGGCACCTTTAATGCAAGCCTTTAGCTATAGCATGAACTATTCGCTCGGTTTTATGCTCATTCATGTGCTGCACTTTACCGTTGCAACCAAACAGCCAGCGATGACTGCAGCTGCACTGGCTTCTACCGTACAACAGCGTAAGGGTTCGAAAACTGCCCAGATTGCTGAACTGGCTGCACTGATTGTGAATATCATTCGGACCCAGTTTGTCGCGATTCTTGGGAATATTTCAATCGCAATTCCGGTTGCAGCACTGATTGCCCTGATGTGGGAATTTGCCCTACATGAGCCATTAATGACACATGCCAAAGCAGCCAAAACCTTATATGACCTGAATCCATTTACTTCTTTAGCGATTCCTCATGCAGCAGTGGCTGGAGTATGTTTATTCCTGTCAGGCCTATTAGCCGGTTATTTCGATAATATGGCAGTGTATCGGAAGGTCGGTCCTCGTCTAAGAGCTCATGTGCGCCTGTCACAACTGATGGGACAAGAACGTTTGCATCGATTTGCTGACTATATTGAACGTAATCTGGGTGCACTGGCGGGTAATTTTATTTTTGGGGTTATGTTGGGCAGTATGGGTACCATCGGTTTCATTCTCGGCTTGCCTTTAGATATTCGTCATATTGCCTTTGCGTCTGCCAACTTTATCCAAGGACTAATCAATATTAATGGTCCAGATATTGGACTCATTATCATCTCTTTCCTGGGTGTTCTGCTGATTGGTCTGACTAACCTTTTTGTAAGTTTCAGCCTGACCATTATTGTGGCATTACGCGCACGACGGGTGCGTTTCGAACAGTGGAAACCGCTCGCTAAACTGGTCATGACCCATTTCCTGACTCGCCCAAGTGAGTTTTTCTGGCCGCCGAAGCAATCTATTGAAATTGACGAAAATCATACATACACAAAACTGTAAAATTGCGAGAATATTTGGGCATTTAGGTACAAAATCCCATAAGTAAAAAATGGAATTTGCATAAAATACGCACTCTTGAAAAAAAGTGTACTGACAAGTACACTTTAGCGCAGACAGTTAACCGGCTGAATAACGGTTAAAAGGACAAGGATTTTTGGCATGCATTACTTGTTACTTATTGTCGGAATTTTATTTTTAATTTTCAGTGTGTTATTTCTTGATATTGCAACTTTAAGCCAGTTGGATGTGCTTGCAATTGAATGGATTAGCGGCTATCGCACAGAATTTTTAAATCAAATTAATCAGTCCTTATCAGTGATAGGTGGCATGCCATTTGTATTATTTTTATCCACACTATGGTGTATTTTTCTACTGTGGTATAAAAAGCATGCAAGCGTAATTTTTATATGTATCGGAATTATCGGAGGAATTCTCCTAGGCTGGCTTTTAAAATTCAGTATTGCCCGACCTCGACCAGCAGAGTCTTTTCATCTGGTTGAAAGCTATGGAAGCTCCTTCCCGAGTGCCCATAGCGTCTATGCAGCCTGTCTCGGCTGTCTGGCAGTGTTCATATATCGGCAACATCCCCGACATACCATCATCTGGATGGGTGCAGGTGCATGGATGCTGATTATGGGTATTTCAAGAGTTTATCTAGGTGTACATTTTCCTTCAGATGTCATATCCGGCTGGAGTATAAGTTTTATTTGGATTTCGTTGTGGTATATGGTCTGGATCAGATATTGCACGGCTCACAAATAAAAAAATTTAGATAAGAATCCAATTGAGGTGGAACAATGATGTCTGCAAAGCTTTGGGCTCCCGCCCTGACTGCTTGCGCATTAGCAACAAGTCTTGCACTTGTTGGTTGTAGCAAAGATCCTAAAGAGGGCCAGCAAGCTGGTGCTCAGCAGCAAATGCCACCGACTGAAGTCGGTATTCTTGTTGCACAGCCACAAAGTGTCGAGCAGTCTGTAGAGCTCTCAGGTCGTACAACAGCATTTGAGATTTCTGAAGTACGTCCACAGGCTAGTGGTGTGGTGCTTAAACGCTTATTCACTGAAGGTAGCTATGTCCGTGAAGGTCAGGCGCTTTATGAAATCGATTCAAGCACTAACCGTACTACTGTCGATAATGCTCGTGCTGCGATTGCCCGTGCTGAAGCGAATTTAGGTGTATTGCGTGTTAAAGAAGGTCGTTACCGTCAACTGGTCGGTACCAATGCCATTTCTAAACAGGAATACGATGACATCGCAGCACAGGTCAAACTGGCTGAAGCTGATTTGAATGCAAACCGTGCAACTTTACGTAATGCTGAAATCAACCTGGGCTATTCAACCGTACGTGCACCGATTTCTGGTCAAACCAACCGTTCTTCGATTACGGCGGGTGCGTTAGTGACTGCAAATCAGACAGAACCACTGGTTACAATTCAGCGTCTAGATCCAATCTATGTAGATATCAACCAGTCAAGTGCTGAACTGCTACGCCTGCGTCAACAGCTAAGCAAAGGCAACCTCAACAGCTCAAACAACACCAAAGTGAAGTTAAAGCTTGAAGATGGCAGCATCTACCCTGTCGAAGGCCGTCTTGCATTCTCGGATGCCAGCGTGAACCCTGAAACAGGTACTGTGACTTTACGTGCAGTATTCCCGAACAAAAACCATTTACTTCTGCCAGGTATGTTTGCCACAGCGCAAATCGTGCAAGGCGAAATTCCAAATGCTTTCCTGATTCCACAAGCGGCGTTAACCCGTACGCCTACTGGTCAGGCCATGGCGATGCTGGTGGGTGCTGACAATAAAGTAACTCCACGTCCAGTAACGACAGTCGGTACTCAAGGTAGTAACTGGATCGTAACCGAAGGTCTAAATCCGGGTGATAAAGTGATTGTTGATGGTATTGCCAAGGTAAAACCTGAACAGCAAGTGGTGCCTAAACCCTATCAACCTCAAGCAGCTGCCCCACAAGGTGCTGCTCCTGCTGCGCAACAACCTGCAGCAGATGCAAAAAAGGCAGATGATGCAAAGAAACAACCTGAACAAAAACCTGCTGCAAATGCATAAGGAGTAATGGTTCATGGCTAAATTCTTTATCCATCGCCCGATTTTTGCATGGGTGATTGCATTGGTAATTATGCTGGCGGGTATTTTAACCATCAGCAAAATGCCAATTGCTCAGTATCCGACGATCGCGCCACCAACAGTCACCATTTCTGCGACTTATCCGGGTGCATCTGCAGCGACTGTAGAAAATACAGTAACGCAGATCATCGAGCAGCAGATGAACGGTCTGGATGGCTTGCGTTATATTTCCTCGAACAGTGCCGGTAACGGTCAGGCATCCATCGCCTTAAACTTTGAACAAGGTGTCGATCCTGATATTGCACAGGTTCAGGTACAAAACAAATTACAGTCTGCAACTGCACTGTTACCTGATGATGTACAACGTCAGGGTGTACGTGTGACCAAATCTGGTGCCAGCTTCCTTCAGGTATTAGCTTTCTATTCTCCTGATGGCAGCCTGACTGCAGATGACATTAAAGACTATGTAAACTCAAACATTTCTGAACCTTTAAGCCGTGTGGCCGGGGTTGGTGAAGTTCAGGTCTTTGGTGGTTCTTATGCAATGCGTATCTGGCTGGATCCAGCCAAAATGGCTAGTCTGCAAGTGACTCCAAGTGATGTGGCTCAGGCAATCCGTACCCAGAACGCTCAGGTGGCTGTCGGTCAATTAGGTGGTGCGCCACAAATTGAAGGACAGGTACTGAATGCGACAGTGAATGCGCAAAGTCTGCTGCAAACACCTGAACAGTTCGAAAACATCTTCCTGAAAAATACCACTTCAGGTGCTCAAGTCCGCCTGGGCGATGTCGCACGTGTAGAACTTGGTGCAGACAACTACCAGTTTGATTCTAAATTTAATGGTAAACCGGCTGGCGGTGTTGCGATTAAACTTGCAACCGGTGCCAATGCACTGGATACCGCTGAAGCAGTTGAAGAACGTTTAAAACAGTTACGTCCTAACTATCCTCAAGGGATGGTGGATACACTGGCATTTGATACCACACCATTCATTCAGTTATCGATTGAATCGGTGGTTCATACTCTCATTGAAGCAGTCATTCTGGTCTTCATCGTAATGTTCCTGTTCTTGCAGAACTGGCGCGCAACGATTATTCCAACCATGGCCGTTCCAGTAGTTGTACTGGGTACTTTTGCAATCATTAATATCTTCGGCTTCTCGATCAACACCTTGACCATGTTCGCGATGGTTCTCGCGATTGGTCTGCTCGTCGATGATGCGATCGTTGTGGTCGAGAACGTTGAACGTGTCATGGCTGAAGAGCATCTGGATCCTGTGTCGGCGACTGAAAAGTCGATGAAACAGATCTCTGGTGCGCTGATCGGTATTACCTCTGTACTGTCTGCAGTATTCGTACCAATGGCATTCTTTGGTGGTTCTACAGGTGTTATCTATCGCCAGTTCTCAATCACGCTGGTCACAGCGATGGTTCTGTCGCTGGTGGTGGCCTTAACCTTTACCCCTGCTCTGTGTGCAACCATTCTGAAACAGCATGATCCGAACAAGCCGCAAAGTAACAATCCGGCTGCACGATTCTTCCGCTGGTTTAATCATAGCTTTGACCGTGTTTCTGTGAAATATCAAGGCGGCGTCAATCGTATGACACACCACAAGATTTTCTCCGGTATCATCTATGCGGTGGTGATCGGGATTATTGTGCTGATCTTCCAGAAACTACCTTCTTCATTCTTACCTGATGAGGACCAAGGTGTCGTAATGACGCTGGTACAGTTGCCACCAAATGCAACCTTGGAACGTACCGATAAAGTCATCAATACCATGACAGGCTACTTCCTGGAAAATGAAAAAGATCATGTCCAATCTGTCTTCAGTGTGGCTGGTTTCTCATTCACAGGTGTAGGTCAAAACGCTGGTCTGGCATTTATCAAACTGAAAGACTGGTCTGAACGTACCACACCAGAATCACAGGTCGGTGCAATTATCCAGCGTGGTATGGCACTGAACATGATTGTGAAAGATGCGTCTTACATCATGCCATTACAATTGCCAGCAATGCCTGAACTGGGTGTATCTGCCGGCTTTAACATGCAGTTAAAAGCAGCAAGTGGTCAAAGCCATGAGCAACTTTTGGCAGCGCGTAATACTGTTCTGGGCCTGGCTGCACAAGACAAACGTCTTGCAGGTGTCCGTCCAAATGGTCAGGAAGATAACCCGCAGTACCGTGTGATTGTCGATCATGCACAAGCCGGTGCTTTAGGTGTCAGCATCTCTGAAATTAACAGTACCATGAGCATGGCGTGGGGTGGTTCGTACATCAACGACTTCCTTGACCGTGGTCGTGTGAAAAAAGTGTACGTTCAGGGTGAAGCCAGCTCTCGTATGATGCCGGAAGACCTGAACCAGTGGTATGTTCGTAACAACCGTGGCGAAATGGTACCGTTCTCGGCATTCGCAACGGGTGAATGGACCTATGGTTCGCCTCGTCTAGAACGCTATAACGGCGTATCTGCAATGAACATTCAGGGTACACCGGCACCGGGCGTGAGCTCAGGTGATGCAATGCGTGCGATGGAAGAAATCATTGCCAAGCTTCCTGAAATGGGCATGCAAGGTTTCGACTATGAATGGACTGGTCTGTCTCTGGAAGAACGTGAGTCTGGCGCACAGGCACCATTCTTGTACGCGCTTTCACTGTTGATCGTGTTCCTGTGTCTGGCTGCATTGTATGAAAGCTGGTCAATTCCATTCTCGGTTCTTCTGGTTGTACCATTAGGCATCGTGGGTGCATTACTATTGACCTTTGGCGGTATGATTCTGTTTAAAGACCCGAATCTGTCGAATAACATCTACTTCCAGGTAGCGATTATTGCCGTAATTGGTCTTTCTGCGAAAAACGCAATCTTGATTGTGGAATTCGCCAAAGAGCTGCAGGAACAAGGCGAAGAGTTGTTTGATGCGACCCTGCATGCAGCAAAAATGCGTTTACGTCCAATTATCATGACCACCCTTGCCTTCGGTTTTGGTGTACTTCCACTAGCACTTGCTTCAGGTGCCGGTGCGGGTAGCCAGCACTCCGTCGGTTATGGTGTCCTTGGTGGTGTAATCAGTTCGACTCTTTTAGGTATCTTCTTTATTCCTGTATTCTACGTATGGATTCGAAGTATCTTTAAATACAAACCAAAACAACAAAATCAGGAGTACAAGTCGTAATGCAAAATATATGGTCTATTACAGGTCGTAGCATTGCGGTATCTGCCCTCGCGCTTGCTTTGACTGCATGTCAAAGCATGCGTGGCCCAGAGCCCGTTGCAGAGGCAAATATCCCAAGCAGTTATACCAATGCTTCAGGTACTTCTGTAGCAGAACAGGGTTATAAAGAATTCTTTGCTGACCAGCGCCTGTTACAGGTACTGGACCTGGCATTGATCAATAACCGTGATTTGCGTACTGCCGCATTAAACATTCAGCGTGCCCAACAGGCTTATCAGATTTCTGAAAATGACCGTCTGCCAACCATTGGTGCGAGCGGCAGCGTGTTACGTCAGGACACTGGCAGTAACAACCCGCAAAGCCGTGGCGCTGTGACGACTTATAATGTCGGTCTAGGCGTAACTGCATTTGAGCTGGATTTCTGGGGTCGTGTGCGCAGCTTGCGTGACAATGCACTGGATACTTATCTGGCGACTCAAAGTGCGCGTGATGCGACTCAGATTTCCCTGATCGGTCAGGTGGCCCAAGCATGGCTGAGTTACTCATTTGCCAATGCCAATCTAGCGTTGGCTGAGCAAACGCTGAAAGCCCAGCTTGAATCTTATAACCTGAACAAAAAACGTTTTGATGTGGGTATCGATAGCGAACTTCCGGTACGTCAGGCACAGATTTCTGTTGAAACTGCACGTAATGATGTTGCCAACTATCGCACCCAGGTGGCTCAGGCACAAAACCTGCTAAATCTGCTTGTAGGTCAACCCGTACCGGCCAACCTGTTACCGGCACAGCGTGTTACCCGCATTACCTCTAATGCAGCACTAGGTGCAGGCTTACCAAGTGATCTGCTGATTAACCGTCCGGATGTACGTGCAGCTGAATATCGTCTGTCTGCGGCAGGTGCCAATATTGGTGCTGCCCGTGCGCGTCTGTATCCAACGATCAGTCTGACGGGTTCGGCAGGTTTTGCATCTGCGGATCTGGGTGATCTGTTCAAGTCTGGCAGTTTTGCGTGGTCTGTAGGCCCAAGTCTGGATATTCCAATCTTCGATTGGGGTACACGTCAGGCGAATATCCGTATTTCCGAAACAGATCAACAAATTGCGCTGTCAGATTACGAAAAATCAATTCAGACTGCATTCCGTGAAGTGAATGATGCCCTAGCGGTACGTCAGAATATTGGTGACCGTATTGCTGCTCAACGCCGTCTGGTCGATGCAACTAATACCACTTACCGTCTGTCTCTGGCACGTTTCCGTGCCGGTATTGACAGTTATCTGACTGTACTGGATGCACAACGTGCTTCATATGCAGCAGAACAAGGTTTGTTATTACTTGAACAGGCGAATCTGAACAGCCAGGTTGAACTGTACAAGAGTCTTGGTGGTGGTTTGAAAGTTAATACCTCAGACACTGTACCGTATCGCCCGTCTGTGACCGAACAGCGTCGTGCGAAAGAGACAAAATAAGCCTAACTCCTTTTCAGAAAAGCTCACTTCGGTGGGCTTTTTTATTGCTTTTTTAAAGGAGATTTTCTATCTTCATGATTATATGACTGATTAAGAAGATATCTGCATGTTATTGAGCAATCTGGAATCTGTACCGGGACATACTATTCGCCAGCAAATCGATGTGGTCTATGGCAGTACTGTACGCAGTAAGCATGTTGGACGTGATTTTCTGGCCGGTCTAAAAAATATTGTCGGTGGTGAGTTGACCGCTTATACCGAATTACTGGAAGAATCCCGTCAGGAAGCCATGAACCGGATGATTGAAAAAGCCCGCAGTATGGGCGCCAATGCGATTGTGGGTATTCGTTTTTCTACCTCAAATATTGCCCAAGGTGCTTCTGAACTCTTTGTTTATGGCACAGCAGTCATCGTTGATCCAGTCATGCCTAAACTGCCTGATCCATTTCCACAGGCGAACTAATGCATGGACGGATTGATTATACAGATTGTCATTTTTGCCATTCTGTTCAGCGTGGGTTTCGGTTTTGGTCGCTTTAACGAGCGCAAGCATCTGCAATATCTGGATGAACAGGAACAGCGTTTGGCTTATATCCGGGTCAATAATAGCCGCTTCATCGAATCTACACTCCCCGGTCATATGATCAGCAGCAATGTGGTGATTTCACATGATTACTTTAAATATGCGATTGCTAATGTGCAAAACATGCTAGGTGGTCGTTTGACCAGTTATGAGAGTGTCGTTGAACGGGCACGACGTGAAGCTATAATACGATTAAAACTGGAAGCAGAAAAAATGGGTGCTGACCAGATTATGGGAATCCGTCTCAGTACTACCGAACTTGGCATGCAAGGCGGTATGGTTGAAGTCTTCGCTTATGGCACCGCAATTCAGGCCAAGTAATTATGCTTCTGAAAGCTTTTCTACAAATAAAATTCCATTCAAGTGGTCAATTTCGTGCTGTACAATTCGTGCCGGAAAGCCTTTAAACGACTGAACCACTTCATTTCCCTCTAAGGTAAAATAACGCACCTCAACCTCTTCTGCTCGAGCTACCCTCCCTCTTTGCTCGGGCACACTTAAACAGCCTTCCTCACCCAATACTTGCGTAGCTGAGGCACTGATAATCTCCGGATTGATCATGGTCACAGCATCCATATACGGCGCATCCGGATAACGTAAATTGGGCCGTGATGCGACAATAATAATGCGTTTAGAGACATAAACCTGCGGTGCTGCAATGCCCACGCCCTGACGGTGCTGCATGGTTTCCATCAAGGTGCTGTTAAATTGCCGCAACCAGTCACTGTCAAATTCAGCCTGTGTGACCGGACTGGCAATTAGGGTTAAAACGGCCTCACCTTGCTGTGCCACTGCTAAGGTATTTGTCATCACGCTATCCTGTAATTTTTTCATCTAACTCTATCTTAGAAGGAAAATTACAGAATGAACATCATACTAAAATGAATAAATACGTCTAAAAAAGATAAGCTGTGTTTTAAGTAATATTGTGAACTCCAACTTATTGTTACCTTAAAAACTTCACTTGAAAGGAAAATAATTAATCAAAACATTCCAAATAATTTTATTCATTTAAATTTTAATAAATTTTAGTTTAGATTGAACAAAGAAAGATTGATTATTCAAGAAAATAACCCTTCTTTAAAATCAGTAATCAAGTCATGGATATTAAATAATGGAACGACTACATGAATGCACAACCCTATCTGAGCCGTGCTGACAAACGCACCCTCGGACTATCGTCCCTAGGTGGCGCACTGGAATTCTATGATTTTGTCATTTATGTGTTCTACGCCAAATTGATCTCTGAGCTGTTCTTTCCAAGTACCCTAAGTCCGTTCTGGGCCATGCTGAATACCTATGGTATCTTTGCTGCAGGTTATTTCTTTCGCCCACTCGGCGGTGTGGTAATGGCACATTTTGGGGATTTGATCGGTCGTAAACGTCTGTTCAGTTTATCCATCTTGTTGATGGCGCTACCGACCCTCATGATCGGAATCATGCCGACCTTTGAAAGTATTGGTTATGCTGCACCATTGCTGCTGCTATTGATGCGTGTTGTTCAAGGTATTGCGATTGGCGGTGAAATTCCGGCTGCCTGGACCTTTGTGTCTGAGCATGTGCCTGAAGGCCGAATTGGGATTGCCAATGGCTTGCTGACCGCAGGCCTATCACTCGGAATTCTACTCGGTGCCCTAATGTCGCTGTTTATTTCCTTACAGTTCACTGAAGCGGAAATCAAAGACTGGGCTTGGCGCGTTCCCTTCATTCTAGGTGGGATTTTTGGTTTTGTGGCACTGTACCTACGTAGTTATTTGAAAGAAACTCCAGTTTTTAAAGCCATGCAGGCGAAAAAAGAACTGGCGAAAGAATTACCGGTCAAGCAAGTGCTGTTAAGCCACAAAACTGCTGTAGGCATCGGGATGTTATTTACCTGGTTCCTGACCGGCTGTGTAGTGGTGTTGATTCTGGCGATGCCAAATTTACTGGTGGCCAGTTTTGGCTTCGAACGTGCTGATGCATTCAAGATGCAAAGTGCTGCAATCCTAATGCAAATGCTCGGTTGCATTATTGCTGGTGTACTGGCTGACCGTTTCGGTGCAGGCAAGGTCATTTTACTTGGCTCTATTTTTGTCGCGGCAATGGCTGGGATTTTTTATCACAGTCTGGGTCATGTTGAAGCGTCAACGGTGTTCATGCTTTACATGTTGCTCGGTCTAAGCTCAGGAACCGTGGGCATGGTTTCTTATAGCATGGTGAAAATGTTCCCGGCACAAATCCGTTTCAGCGGAATTTCATTTTCCTATAATCTGGCCTATGCGATTGCAGGTGGAATCACCTTGCCACTGGTGCAATGGTTGAGCCTATATAGCAATATTGGTGCCCTGTACTATATCTGGACCGTTTGTCTAGTGACTCTCTTCACTGCCCTGCTTTACCGCAGCAAATTTGAAAAAAACAGCCTAAAATAAAAAAGAGCCTGACTCACAGGCTCTTTTTCTAAGCGTGAAAATACGAGCTTAAGCTTTCAGATTCTTGCGTAGCTCATCTTCTACAATGCTGATCTCGATTTCACTGAACTTGCGGATTTCGCCTTCAGCATGTTTTTCCAGCATGCCACCGACCAAAGGCACTTTCACATTCACCGTCCAGTTCAACTGGAACTGAATCTGCTGTTCATCACCTGTAACGGCACGCTGACATTTAGCTTCAATCGGCAGATTGGCACCTAGTTCCACGACTGAAGTCATTTCTTCTAGATTGCTAACATCGGTACGCTGCAAGCGAAACGCATCTTTCAGCAGTTTCTTGGCAATATCTGGGATTTTGACATCCAGATTGTAGGCACGCTTCAGAGTATACAGATGTCCCTGCTTTTCTGAAACCAGAATTTCCATATTTTGAGCAGGGATCCGATGACAAACCGCTTCATGCAAACTGATGTCATTTGCCAGACGTTTAAACTCATCAATCGAAACACCGCGAATAATTGCGTTTACGGTAAACTGGTGGGCCATATCTATTTTCCTTATTTTTATTAGGGGTTATGGACTCAAATTAAGTCAAATGAATCATCTGACAGAGAAGATAAGCTATTTAAGTCAATTTTACATCGGATGTCATTATTTTTTTATTGAGAAAAATTGGCGTTGAGGTCAATATTTCCAGGCAATTTTCGCAGATATACAGGGTCCACAACTGAGTAAAAGCTGAACTTCACGATACTTAATGACCGCATGAAATTCTTCTGCCCCATCATCTAGGCCGGAAGCATACCAGACCGTACCCGCAGGAAATTTCTTTAACCAGCTGGCCTTATAAAAATCAGAAACGGAATCAAACTGTAAATAGTGTTCCGGTTCAGCTTCAACCTGAGTCGCTAAAGCCATAAATTTCTGTAATTGTGCCTGATGAAAATCAATCAGCATGAGGCAGCCCTTCCTTTTGTATGAGGCGATTACATGCCATATAGGTAAGCATAGATGTCATTTACGACTCGTGAGTTTTGACATCATGGCTTAGATCAGATTAAAAATAATATAGATTCACCTCCCCTCATTCAATCCACGTATAAGGATATCCAGCATGCAACAAGGAAAAGTTCAGGTCGAAACCGTGCAGTTTCTGGCAGAAGATGGCTATACCTTAACCGGCAAGCTTTACCGCAGTGAATATGCCAAAGCCAATATTGTCATCGCCTGCGCAACGGGTGTCCCCCAAGCTTTTTACCGGCGCTTTGCCGAATATGCAGCACGAGCAGGTTTTCAGGTACTGACTTTTGATTATCGTGGGGTGGCTGATTCTGCACCCAAACGTTTAAAGAATTTTAAAATGTCCTATTTAGACTGGGGACAATATGATCTCAGCGCTGCGATTGATTATCTGAGCAAAACCGGTCTGGATATTTATATGATTGGCCACTCCTATGGCGGGCAGGCTTTGGGATTAAGTAAATATCATGATCGCATTGAAGCAATGTACTGCTTTGGCACCGGTGCTGGCTGGCATGGTTATATGCCTTTAACTGAAAGAATCAAGGTTCAGGTAATCTGGAATATTGTTTTTCCACCGATGGTAGCGGTGACAGGCTATTTGCCATGGAGTCGTTTAAATATGGGCGCCGACTTACCGCGTGATGTCTATCGTCAGTGGCGCAAATGGTGCAAAAATCCAACCTATTTCTTTGCCGATCCTGAACTGAAAGACCTACATGCCCATTATGCCGCGGTAAAAACACCTATTTATGCCGTAGCCGCACTCGATGATGCCTGGGCCTTACCTAAATCCAGACAAGCCTTTATACAACATTACCGTCAGGCCTCGTTGCATTATATTGATATTCAGGCGACCGATTATGGACTCAAACACATTGGACATATGGGTTATTTCCGTCAGGGCGCAGAACAGCTCTGGGATGAAGTGCTCGCCAAGTTCAGTGAATTACATCAACTCAAAAATGCAGCTTGATTTTAGTCTCTAGGGTATTTAAGCATTTAGCTGCTTAAGCATAACGTGCCTGTTGAATATCGGTTCTGATTTCCTGACGGTGTTCCTCGCCGAAACGGTCGACATGGGCATAAAATACCCCATAACGGCCGACATAATATTCCAGTGACTGATCATAAAAATTCCAGAAAATTGACCATTCGCCTAAATCCATCTGACGGATTTGTGTACCGGTATGCATCGGCATCTTACGGAGCAGTTCCTGCTGTAACTGCTCTGCTTCATTGCGATCCTGAATCTGAACCTGATGTTGGAAAAATAATTGCGCCACATCATCAAACAGTTCCAGCTCATAGGCATCGACCACATGCAATGTTTCCTGAGACTCAGGTTGACTCTCTTCAGTACTGCTGGAAATCGGATCCTCTTTTTCGACACGTTTACTCTTTACATACCGCTGGGTTTTATAGATTTTCATGCCGATAAACCAGGTCGCATACAGTATCAGGGCTAGACATGAAAAAATCAGGAATTTAAGAATCATTGATCATCTCGTGTAGTTAATTTTATTTTTATCACGGTCTGCCAATTCTTGATTTGGCGATCTTCTTCCAACTTAACACAAGTCTATTTTTTGTACAGCAAACTTAAGGATTTTTTTAGATCTTCTTGGATTTTTTTCTTCGGTTGAGCCTTATTTCCCAGTATTCAATTTGAAATAAGGATCTAAAATCTTGTTAAAAATTAGAATGAATCCAGAAAGCCAATATTGATCAGGATAAATAAATCAGACAAATCACTACAGAATCGATCATCAACTCTGGATTCTTTAGCAAATGCACTCAAAAAGCTACACGATTGGTATTTGTTTTTTTGAGCATTTTCCTTCAAATAAAAGGTCCCTCTTTATGGTCGAGTAAATGAATAAAATTATGATTCGTGAAGGGAAGATTCAAGATATACCTCAAATAATTCAGGTCATCCACGACAGTATTCAATCCTGTATTTTGGATCATCAACGTGAAGACAGCGTGATCCAACGCTGGCTGGAGCAGTTTAATCACGCCCAGCTGATTGTGGAAATGCTTTATAACGACTGCTGGGTGTATATTTTAAATGATCAGATTGTCGGCTTTTTGCTGGTCAGTGACACTGGAGAAATCCTGATGCACTATGTGGCTGCACGTTTCCAGCGACTCGGGTTTGGCACCCAGCTTTTTGATCAGATGCACAAATCCTTAGTGCGTAAAAATATCCATAAAATTAAAGTCCAATCGACTCAAACAGCTTTAAGTTATTATCAAAAAAATGGATTTTTCTCACCGAATCATCAATCGGAAAATGAAGAAAATTATCATTTATATAAATACGCTTTTTAAAATTAAAAATTTTTCATGCCATTTTAAGTTGATCTCGCCCTGCTTGCTTAGCCGCGTATAACTGCACATCTGCCGCTTTCATCAGTGCATGAATATCTGGATAGGGATGTGTTTGATCCATCCAGGAAATACCCATGCTGACCGTGACATAAGATTTATCATCTGTTCGATTTAAGTGTTCAAATTGCTGTTCGCGAATCTTGTGCAAGACTTTTTCCAGAAACTCTAAGGCTGCCTGAACAGGTACATCAGTGAGTAGAATCGCAAATTCTTCTCCACCATAACGGGCTAAATACGCGGATTCAGGGAGTACCGTCTGAATGACCTTGACCAGATTCTGTAAAATTTCATCTCCTTTTAAGTGCCCATAATAGTCATTGTAATTTTTAAAATAGTCGACATCGAGCATGGCAAAAATCAGTGTACTGTGTGGATGTTGCTGACAGTATAAAAACTGCTGCTGGATTTGGTCATTTAAAGCACGACGGTTAAAGGCACCCGTCAAAGCATCAATATTCACCTGATGTTCGAGTTTGGCATTCAGTTCACGTAATTGCTCGGTACGTGCTTTGACTTTCTGATCCAGTGAACTGTTCAAGATCATTAATTTATTATTCAGTCGCTCGGTATGGTAGGTTTGATGGGCATAATTACGAGATTGTTGAAACATAATGATCAAGACATACAGGCTGGTCGAAATAAATGACAGATGCACGCTCTCAATTACATTCAGTAATACCAGATAATCATTAAGAAAGGTCACACACAGAAAGATGATGGCAAACAGGTTAGTGAACGAATATTCATCTCCTTGAGAAAGTGTCACATAAAACCCGTAAATAAAATTACCCAGTATCACCAGACCATAGATAACGCTATACAAAGCCAGACGCTCAAAAACTTCTGGTGTGCTAAACAAGGTTACTGCGATATTAAAAATCAGTAATCCCGCACCTACGTAATAAATTGAACGTCGGATATAACGTGGCTTAAACAGGTACATGTAGCTCAGGAAGAATAAGATTGCCAGAAAAGTGAACAGATATTCTAGACGAGCGCCCCATAACCAACTGATTTTACTTACAATGGCGTATGGATGTGGCGCAGAAAAAAGATTATGCAGTGCCAAAAAAATAATAAATAAGCCAAAAATAAATACACTGCGGCTATTTCGCTCCACAGATCCGCGAAACAGGGAAAATAAAATGGTAAATAGTCCTACACCCAGCACTGTGCCACAGACCAAAGCAATACTCAGCATTTGCAACATAAACTGTCGGTTAATGGTCGCAGAGGGGCCAATTTTCAGAGGCTTTTCTAGTCCGCCATGTAAATTAGTATAGTTGGAAACCTGAATACTTAAGGTAAAATATTCATTCTGTGGCACAAAAGATGCGATCTTAGGTGCCTTTTCAGTCACCTGCCCTGTCGGGGTTTTACTGATTTTACCAAAACGCAGCAAGATATCCCCATTTAAATAAATGCTATAAGCACCATACTGACTCGGAATCTGAATCGCTAAACGTTGTCCGATAAATTTTTTGGGAATTTTAAAATGGCTAATAAAAGTGCCATAAGTGGCATTGGTTCCGGTGAGACTCTTGAATGAAGCTGGAAGTTCAACTACTTGTGATTCGAGTTCAGGATCTGGTTGCTCAATGAACTGACGTGGATAGAACTGCCATTTGCCTTGCAACAAGGTGGTACTGTCTTCATCAAATTTTAGTTCGGTGACCTCATTCTGATGAGCCAGGAAATAAGATTCTGGAGCAGCATCATATTGAGCCCACACGATCCGTGTAGTCCCCATCAAAAATATCAGCATCAACCACGATGCCAATATCAGCATAATCCCCCTAAACCTGAGCAAAAAGGCCATCCTGTAGCTACTGTTATTAATTCTAATGTACGTGGAATGTTGGATATTGCCAATGATTTTTCATATAAAAAGCAGGATAACCGACGAGCTATCCTGCTGCTGAATTCCTGACATATTGTACTGTTCAGAAAGTCACATAATATCAGTCACGTGTTTTAACGTCATACAGTTCGATTTCAAAAATCAGGTTGGAATTTGCCGGGATAATGTTCCCCATTTTACGTTCACCATAAGCCAGATGGGCAGGTACGATCAGCTTACGTTTGCCCCCCACTTTCATGCCGATGATACCTTGATCCCAGCCTTTAATCACACGACCAGTGCCGATGACCGTCTCAAAATAATTACCACGATCCAGCGATGAATCAAACTTGGTTCCATCTTCCAGCCAGCCAGTGTAATGCGTGGTAATCAGTGCACCTTTTACCGCTTCTTTACCTTCACCCACCACCAGGTCAATAATTTCTAGTTCTTTGGTCATCGTCAATATCCTTCATTTTGCAAATAGCCCTAGTATAAACACGATTGAGCCAAATTCCTCAGACTTTAGCTCCAATGGATCAAAAGCTGAGTTCCTGAATCTTCTTATCCTGTAATAAATACTGGGTTAATTTCTGGTGATTTTTAGCCGAACCCATCAGGATCCAGCGGCCTGTGATCCGCCGGTCGATTTTTTGCTGGCTGGAATGGATGACTTTTAATTTGTATTGTTTAAACAGTTTTTCATAATGATCCGGCTCATGCTGCTCAAAAGGACAGACAATTTCATAATTACGTTCTTGATTCAGATGCTCAATCCCACGTTGTACATAGACCAGTAGAACCAGTACGGTCAGCACGATCACCGTTGCCCAGACACTTAACAGTTCATAGCCAGCACCAACTGCCATGCCCAGTGCAGCTGTCATCCAGATTGTGGTTGCAGTGGTAATCCCAGAAATCCGGTTATCATCTTTTAAAATCACTCCGGCTCCCAGAAAACCCAGGCCAGTTAAGACATTGGCTGCCAGACGGTCTGGGTTGGCGACGCCGATTTTTAAGGAAATAATAGTAAATAGACAGGAACTCAGACTGACCATGATCATGGTGCGCAGTCCGGCAGATTTACTATGATATTCCCGTTCCGCTCCAATAACCGCACCAATCACGACTGCTAACAGCAAATCATAAAGTTCATGATACATGCTTCGTCCCTGGAACTTATTATTCTCTCCAGATATACGAAATATTGGGGCGAGGACACAAGTCGAAACTTGCATCCTTGTGAGTTGTTATTGTAACTGTTCCCACTCAATTACAGCTTGGGCCTGATCACCGATCAGGGTCCATTCACCATCCATGATATTTAGTTGCAGCTGCATGGTACGTTCACATAACTGTTGTACCGCTTCAGTGCTGGCGGTTGAAATTTTCCAGACCTCAACATTTGACAGCGTTTTTAACTTGGAATTACGTTTATACCATTCATCAACTGAAGAACCATAAGCGACTACTGCGACCTGTTTGCAACGCGCACTGGCTTTCTTGACTTTATCTTCGTCAGGACAACCCACTTCGATCCATTTCAATAATTGGCCAGTCAGGTCTTTTTCCCACAACGCTGGCTCATCAGTCTCAAACAGGTCTTTGGTAAATTCAAGCGCCTCGCCAGCAAAACGTGCATAAGCCAAAACACGCACCATTAGACGTTCAATAGTTTCCGAAGGATGCAATGCCATCGTTAACTGATAGTCTTCATAACGATGGTTATCCATATCGGCAATATTCAGGTCAGCCTTGTAAATCGTTGCTTTAAGCGCCATAACACAATCCTCAAATTTGGCGCCTAGCATATAAGATTTATTGATTTTTTGCTGGACAGATTTCGTCTTATCTAGCTATTTTCTATACACAGATTCGAAGCTATTTTTCCTGCTCAATCCGGCATTGCATTAAAGCAGTTTCAAATTCCAGCCAGTCACGTGAGGTCTGGTAAATCACTTCTACCCGGTTATCAATACCTTCTTCGGCAGACTGATAATTAAACTGTTCAGGATTGAAATTAAAGCTTTTCCAGCCCTGATTGGTATTGAAAATCCCTTTGATTCTGAGCCAGTCCTGCTGCTCACAAAGCAAATCCAGCAGATTATAAAAATCAAACTGCCAGCGTTTCGGCAATTTCCAACCTGCCACCTGATAGCCTTGTGCACTTTCAACATAATGATAAGGCAACTGATGTACGACAGCCAGCACCTCTCCAGATATTTGGCGCTGTTGCTTGAGCAGTGGCTGGATCTGCCGTGGAATACCCTGATAATCCTGTTTGATTTGCTCAATATCCAGCTTTCCGTTTTCTATCATCAGCCAGTGCTGGGCATATGGCTGATACTCAGACTTGAGTTCAGTTAAAGCAGCATGATCAGTTTCAGTCATCAAATCAGCATGGGAAATGACCACAATATTGGCAACTTTCAGCTGATCCGCATACAGGTTCTGATGCGTCCAGTCCCGATCATGTAAACGTGAGCCATCCACCACGGTAACCAAAGATTGCATCTTTAAATGACTCTGCCAATGTGGTTCAGTGAGCTGTTCCAGCAGTTGTCCGGGATGTCCGAGTCCTGTAGGTTCAATAAATAGCCGGTCCGGTTTGGTTTCTGACAATAGCCGGGATAAAGCAATCTGCATCGGCAACTGACTGCTACAACATAAACAGCCACCCAGCAATTCTTTCACTGCATAGCCCTGATCCTGAGGTAGTAATTGCTGGTCGACGCCAATCTGACCAAATTCATTCATCAGCACAGCCCAGACTTCCTGCTCCGGTTTCTGGCTCAGTAAATATTTTAATAAAGTGGTTTTACCGGCACCTAAAAATCCGGAAATGATGTGTACAGGAATAGGCTGCTGAGCGGCAAGAACTTTCAAAATTGATTCTCAAAGATAGAATTAGAAGTAGTAAACCTGACTATTATAGAGCACTGGACTCTTGCAAAAGTGTTCATTTTTTGGATGAGTAAATCCTATTTATCTCAGTGCAAATAAAAATAACAGTTTGTAGTAAGTACTTTTTAGCCCTTAACTGGTGCACTTAAACGCTATATTTGAAATATTTACACACATTTCCAGCTAAAAATTTCCTATACATTTAACAGAAGAAAACAAATTTCCAATGATTGTATTTGCTTGGTTAACAGCTTCGTGCGGCTTTTGTTAATTACTTTGCTCCGTAAAATTTTCATGCTTAGGATGAATTCCTGCCGGATTGATGTGATGGTCATTCGGCAGTTTATAAATGTAATAAAAAGGATGCTCAACATGAAATATGCACAAATCTTACTTGCAACAACGCTTACTGCAGCCGCAACTACAAGTTTTGCAGCAAACAATACCACTGACACGAAGACCACTGAGGAACAGAAAGTCACTGTAACAACTCAGGAACTTCCTGCAACGAATAACCCAAATCCGAATGTAACCACGGCTGGACCTGCTGACCAGCCTGCTGCGTCTGAAGCTGCTACAGAAGACAAAGATGGTAAAAAAACGACTAAGTCGACATCGACTCGTTAATCAGGTTTAAAGCAACATCTCGTGCAGTAAATCTCCAGTAGGTTCGATCTATGCTGCCGGATGTAGACTGAGGCTGAATCATGCAACTGCGTGATTCAGCTTTTTTATATGTTATAGGCTGTTCACTATAGCCAAAAATGATCATAGGATTCATTCATCTTATGAATAGATTTAAATATTATCATTTATTATCAATAATTTATTAAAATTAAAATCTTTTCAACCAAATCTTTTTGATAGACATGACCTACTATGGACTAGCTTGTTTAGCGCTATTGATTGTTCCTTAATAGTCTCAATCCTGAATGGATTGAATGGACATTCGCTATGAGCAATACAAATTACACCACTGAAGTGGCGATTTTGGGTGCTGGCCCGGTAGGCTTAACGATTGCAAACTACCTGAGCAAACAGGGCGTACAGGTCACTGTAGTTGAACAGCTAGATAGTCTGATCGATTATCCGCATGCCATCGGCATTGATGATGAATCCTTGCGTACTATTCAATCTTTGGGACTGGTTGATCAGGTCTTGCCGCATACCACACCTAATCATGCCATGCGCTTCCTGACACCCAAAGGCCGTTGCTTCGTAGACATTCAGCCACTGACTCGTGAATTTGGTTTCTCCCGCCGTAATGCTTTCATTCAGCCACAAGTAGATAATGTTCTGCTGCAAGGCCTCAAACAATATAAAAAAACTGAAGTACTTTTCTCGCGTCATTTGACTCATTTCAGCCAGGATGCTGAGGGTGCAACTTTAAAGGTTCTAACTAAAGACGGTGGCGAAGAAGTTATACATGCTCAGTACCTGATTGCTTGTGATGGTGGAAACTCTTATGTACGTCGTACCCTCAATATTCCATTTGAAGGTGAAACTGCACCGAACCAGTGGATCGTGATTGATATCGATAATGACCCATTGGCAACCCCACATATTTATCTATGCTGTGACCCGGTACGTCCGTATGTATCGGCTATCCTGCCGCATGGCATTCGCCGCTTCGAGTTCATGGTCATGCCAGGCGAAACTCAGGAAGACCTCAGCAAACCGGAAAATATTGCCAAACTACTATCTAAAGTTTTACCAAATACCGATGGAATCGAAGTGATTCGTCAACGTGTCTATACCCACAATGCACGTATTGCAGATAAGTTCCGTGCTGACCGTATTCTGCTTGCTGGTGATGCTGCACACATCATGCCGGTATGGCAAAGCCAAGGCTATAACAGCGGTATGCGTGATGCCTTTAACCTGGCCTGGAAAGTTGCATTGGTGATCCAGAGTAAAGCAAGTCATGAATTACTGGACTTTTACCAAGTAGAACGTAAGGATCATGCCAAAGCGATGATCGATCTTTCAGTGATGGCAGGCCACGTTCTTGCGCCACCAAAAAAATGGCAAGGCTTTGTTCGTGACGGTATTGCTTACGCATTGAACTATATCAAGCCAATCAAACAGTACCTGCTGGAAATGCGCTTTAAGCCAATGCCGAAGTATCATGATGGTGCCCTGCTGGCCAATACTCAGAAAGACTCTCCAGTCGGCAAGATGTTTATTCAGCCGCAGGTGAAACTGGAGTCTGGTGAAAATATATTACTCGATGAAGTGATTGGCAATGACTTCGCCATCATTGCCTAGGGTGTAAATCCGAAATGGGGTTTAAGCAAGCAAACGATACAACAGTGGAAAAAACTTGGCGTAAGATTTATCCAAGTCATTTCTGCAGTTCAATTGTCTAATCAACATCGTAAGCAATATGAAGATGTGATCACCATTGGTGATATCGGTACGGACATTCGTACCTGGTTCGGTAAGACCAAAGACTCTATCGTCATCCTGCGTCCAGACCGCTTCGTGGCTGCCCTAGCAATTCCTCAATCTATGGAAAGCACAAGTCAGGCGCTATTTAACAAGCTCCATGTCAAATAATTGACCTCAGTCAAAAAACCACGTTACGGCGTGGTTTCCTATTTATAGATGAACATAGAAGCTAAGTTCGGTATTGCTCAAACCATGAAATATCTTTGAGAGAATCACGACGCGCCATCTGCTGTAGGAAAGGTTTAAATTCTTCCAACGGCGGCAAAATTTTTGTACTAATTGCGAAGATCAGACAATAGGCCACATATAAATCTGCAGCAGAAACTTTTTTACCTAAAAGATAAGGCTTGGCCTGCGACAAGCCTCGTTGAAGAAAATCAAATACCGCGGCTTCGTTACCAAAACTTAAACTGGTTCGGACCTTTTCAATCTGTTCTTGGGGTACTAGTAAATTTTTTACATCGATATATTCAGTGAGTGGCCCATGACAGAAAAAGATCCATTTTAAGTAAGCACCACGTTTGGGATCATCTAAAGCGGGTGCCAATCCTTTGTCCTGATACTTATCTGCCAGATAGATGATAATAGCCGCCATTTCTGAAATTACGACGCCTTGATCAACCAGACACGGAACTTTACCCATCGGATTGATCTGAAGATATTCAGGTTGATGCATATCTTTAAAAGGAACTTCCACCTGCTCAAGCTGATCTTCAATCTGCAGTTCTTTAAGTATGGGCAGCAAGGTCATGCCGCGTGACTGAGGGTTGTTATAGAGCTTCATCATTCTGCTTCAACCGATTTCTTATTTTTTGAATTTCAGTATAAAGCGACTTTCTTTTGCAATTAAAAAGCATGTGCTACAGATCATTTCTGTAGCACATTTCATTTATGGAAGATCAATAATTTACTTAAAGAGATCTACACAAAACTTTTCTTTGAGCACTTTCAGAATCAGCTCAATCGCAGGATGCTGGTTATTTTTACGGTAACTGACATAGAGAGCAATCATCGGTAAAGGTTCCAGCGTTTTCTTCACCACAATATTATCGCCGAGTAAAGGAATCACATAAGCGGGTACCAGACTCCAGCCAACCCCCATGCCCACCAGATTGACATTCAGCAGAATATTGGTGGAATACTGCACCACATTCACGTTCAGTTTCGCCTGCCTAAAGAAATCATCAATAATCTTATGCAGCTGTGGTGAGGCCTGTTCATCACTAATCACAAAGTCCTGATTTTCAAACTTCTTGATGCTGACATAAGGCATCTCTGCGACCGGAGAATTTTTCGGCACAATCAGCGTCAGTGGCTCATCAAAAATCTGAACGGATTCAAACTCACCCGACTGATCCCTATAACAGGTAAAGGCAATATCAATACTACCCTGTCTCAGCGCGTTAAACTGTTCTGCATCAGTCAGGCTATGAAACAGTGCTTTCAGTTCAGGAAAATGTGCACGGATATTCGGCATGATATAAGGAAAAATTTTCATTTCCGCGACCGGCACAAAGCCAATATTCAGCTGACCCTTATGTACATGTGCGATCTGACGGGCTGCCTGCACGGCACGTTCTGCATGTTCTAAGCTCAACAGAGCTTCCTTTAAAAAAGCCTTTCCAGCCTCGGTCAGCTCAACCTTGCGGTTATTCCGCTCCAGCAATTGCGCATCCACTTCCCGCTCCAAATCCTTAATCTGCTGACTGAGTGAAGGCTGAACAGTATTCAGTTTTTCAGCTGCCCGGGTGAAATTCAGCTCTTCAGCCACTGTAACAAAATAGCGTAAATGTCTTAATTCCATTTTATTCTTCCAGTAAAGATGCTGAAATCGAAGGTCGCTTCCTGGCCACATATTGACGGTAGATTAATAAAGTGAAAATCACCATCACTGCACAGAACATATAGGTTTTTTCAAAACCGTATTGTGCAATGATCATACCCATCACTACTGAACCCACTGCCAGTCCAATATCAAACAGGCTAAAAAAGGTAGAAATTACATGGCCCATACGCTGTTTTTCGACAGATTGAAATCGCTAGCGTTTGTAAACATGGAAATAATGAACCCTAACCAATTCCAATAAATACTGCAGACAGCCACATAGTCCACTGACCGGACATGACACTGACGATCATCATGCCAATTGCAAAGAAAATAAAAGAAGGATAGATAACTGCACTTGGCCCTTTACGGTCGTAAATTTTGCCCACCCAAGGCCGTACTAACAACATTGAGGCAGCAAAAACAATAAAGAAGATGCCGGTATAAGCTAGTAGTTGCTTGGTTTCACTAAAGGGCGTGATAAAACTCATAATGCTGGAGTAAGCAAAAGCAGTGAGTAGAGCCACAAAACTGACCGCCAGCACTTTGACTTCAATAATGTCATGCAGGCTGAATTTTGATTTTTCAGCTATTTTGATCTGAGGTTTTGCTAATTCGGTAATTTTCAGCATGAAGGAAAAGATCAAGCCGATAGAGATAATCACAGCAAGCAAGCCAAACAGCACTTTAAAGCTGGTGAACTGAACCACGGTTAAGGCCAGTAATGGACCAAATACCACGCCCAGATTGGTGGACATGACAAAATAGCCCATGCCCTCACCTTTACGAGATTCCGGAATAAACTCATTCGCGACAGGAACGGTGACCATCGTTAGAATACTGAACCAAATTCCATGTAAGAAACGTACTGCCAATAATGACCACATGCTATCGACCAGCAGATAACTAAAGGCAAACAAGGCAAAAATAACTCCGGCTCCACGCATTGCCAATTTCTTGCCGAGTTTCTCGATAATCATGCCAGAAAAAGTCGAACAGCGATGGAGGAAACTAAGAACAGGGTCAAAGCCAAACCTGCTTCTTTGACTGATCCGCCCAGATCTTTCATGATATAAACCGGCAGAATGGTCAGTAAGGCAAAGTAATAGATAAACAGGAACAGATTGTTCAATAAACACAGAACAAAGGAGCGATTCCATAAGCGCTCAGGACTAGCAGACATAACACGCAACTTTTAAAGCAAATTTAAGAATTGACTAAACTCAGGGAGAAATCAAAGCTGGGCTTAAGGCCATATCTACCAGATTCTGGATATATTGATCATCCGGCATGCGGTTGAAGAAAATGATCTGGTAATGAATCGGCCCATATAAAGTGTCCAGCATCAGATCAAAAGGATAATCCGCACGTAATTCTCCACGTTGAATGGCCTGTTGAATCAATTGATGGGTTTGTTTTCGACGTGGTAATAGATATTGCTGAAAAAAGTCTGCAGCCAGCTCCCGATGATTGGCCATAACGACCAGCAAAGCACGGCCTACCGGATGATTAAGCGCCTGAACTAGCAAAGTTAGCTGTTGAACCAGATTACTACGCAGGCTCTGTGAAGCATCCAGTTCAAATACCCCTGCTGTACGCTGCTTGAAAGCATCTAGTACCAATTCAGATTTATGTTTCCACCAGCGGTAAATCGTAGATTTGCCAACCCCTGCCCGTGCAGCCACATCTTCTATAGTTAGCTGATGATATTCACCTTCTGCCAGTGCATCCGAAACTGCCTGCAGAATACTGTGCTGACGCCGTGAACATTTTTCTTCTTCACTCATGCTTAAAACCAAAAAACGAAACGATACGTATCGTTTCATATTAGATTAAAAAAAGAAGCTTAAACCAGAGTTGAATGATTTTCTAGGCAAAAAAAAGGCCTCACATTGAAGGCCTCTTTAATAAGCGAATTAAGTTTAGTACTTAACTATGCGCTGATTTTTTATAGATGCTGCATGAAGGATGATGGTTTTCCTGCAGACGGGCAACTTTACGTTGTTCAGCCGCTTCAAAACGGCAACGTTTCCAGTCATTGTCCAGATTCAGCGGTGGAATCTGTTTAGGCTTACCATTTTCATCAACAGCGACCATGGTAAAGTAGCAACTATTGGTATGGCGTACAGTACGTTTCTGAATATTTTGTGCTTCTACACGAATGCCAATTTCCATGGAAGTACGACCTACATGGTTCACACTTGCCAGGAAAGTCACCAGCTCACCGACATGAATCGGTTCTTTGAAATTTACTTTGTCTACAGACAGGGTTACGACATAACTACCCGAATAGCGACTCGCACAAGCATAAGCAACCTGGTCCAATAATTTCAGAATTGTTCCACCATGTACATTTCCTGAAAAGTTCGCCATATCTGGCGTCATAAGAACCGACATCGTTAACTCTGACTGGTCATCCGATGCTGTTGCAATTTGATCTAAAGGGGCCATCGTTTTCTCTGAACTCTTTGAATGACAATGATATAGACCATTATTATAGCTTTTTTGGTCTAAATAAAATGTTCAATTCGGCAAATAAAACATCATAATTCTTGATATGAAATTTTTCTCCATACAAAAAAAAAGATATTCCTCTGAAGATCCATAAAAATCATCAGAAAGTTATTTTCAGTAACTATAAAATAAACAGGAATTTATCTAGTAAATTATTTTCTTGAATCAATGCACTGCAATTAAGAGATTATTTATTAAGCATGCAGAACTCGGTTTAAGAGAACTGCATGCATTAACAAAAAATAACCTCGAATTAAGCAGGCACTTGTCTCAACATTTCTCGCGCCACATTTTCATAACTTAAAGTCTGCTGGCCATGCAATATAGTTTCAACGGTAAAAGAACCATCGGGATGACCTTTAGTTACAGTAAAAATTGTATTTTCAAACTGAGCTAATGTGACTTGCTGGCCAATTTCGATGTGATTCATATGGCTTTTACATTTATTAATCTATCAATTTTTATTCTGTCATGATCTTCTAAGCTTTTGAAAAGTTGTTTAACTTAAGTCTGTGAATAATTTTGTTAAAATCAAAAAATAGCCTTAAAATATATTTATAAAATCACTATATTTTTATAATTCAAATATTTATTTCCAATTGAAACTCGGGCTTTAAGTGACTTTCAATAGGTAGAAAACATCAGCTCATCTCTAAAAACGATGAGCAAAAATGAGCCGCTTTTCATCTACATGAGAAAAGAGGTAAATATTTTTATACATCTTTATGAAAAATAAATATTTTATTAAAAATCTTAGAGCAAATTATTGTTGCTGGGCCAAGAGCAATGGAATCTGATGACCCTGACTGTAATTATGCTTCTGATAGGCCTGAGCAATTTCTGGTAGCTTGAGTTTAGCCGCCTCGATGCCAGCGTCCATGGTCAATTCCCTGCCACGCACATCAAAAATATGACCTTTTTCGCGTAAGTCTGGCTGAATTACCACATCGGCGTATTGTAGCTCCTCAGAAGCTAAACGTTGCTGCATGATATTAATATTCTGGTTGAATAGGCCCCAGACATTGGTGGTTTCAGTATGGATTGGCTGCGCCAAAATATCGACAGCAATCACAATATCAGCGCCCAACTCACGAGCTACTTTAACTGGCACCGGACTGACCAGCCCTCCATCCACATATTCTTTTTTCTGGATGACAGTCGGAATAAACATGCTTGGAATAGAAACGGATGCACGTACTGCCTGACCGGTATTACCATAATTGAAGACTACCCGCTTGCCCTCTTTCAAGGCTGTGGCTACCACAAACATCGGGATTTTCATGGCTTGCAAAGGCGTTTGATCCACTTGCAAATTCACATAATTTTCGACTTTTTTGCCATCAAAAAAACCTTTAGGGTCCAGCTTGATGTCGCGGACGTCAGTCGCTTTCATGCTTAACGCAATATTACGCAGTTCAATCGCCGGTTTACCACTGGCATAAATGGAGCCGACAATACTGCCGGCACTGGTTCCCACAATAAAGTCTGGTTGTATGCCTGCCTGTTCCAATACTTCAATTGCACCGATATGCGCATAGCCACGCGCACCGCCACTGCCAAGAACCAGTGCAATCACCGGACGGTTTTCTGTTTGCTTGATCTTGCGGAAATTGATCTGGTTTGGACGTGCTTGGGCTTCTGCTACTGAACTGGCAGATTTAATATGATTAGAGTTAGATGGATTAAAACCGGATGTCGTTTGGCAGCCGCTCAGACCTACCATTGTCATCGCCAATATACTCAGTACATATTTCTGCATGCAGAGCACGTCCTCATTTTGTTAAAGCAGCATAGTGTATAAACACATGCTTAAATAATCTGTAGAATTTCGTAAAACTGTCATACAGTTGCATTAATATCTTTCAATTTTCAGCCACTGTATGAATACATCATCACTGTACCGGATCTTTCTCACTTTCCTGCAACTGGGCTGTATGGCATTCGGTGGACCGGCGGCGCATCTGGTGTTTTTTCACCGTAAATTTGTCGACCAGTTACAGTGGTTAAATGCGACACAATATGGCCAGCTGGTTGCATTAGCGCAGCTTTTGCCCGGCCCCAGCAGCAGTCAGGTGGGCCTCTCAATCGGCTATCTGCAAAGAGGTTATGCTGGGGCATTCGTGGCTTGGCTTGGGTTTACTCTGCCTTCAACGCTTCTGATGAGCTTGATCGCAGTACTCGGTCAGCACTATTTCCATATTCTAAACTCAAACAGCTTTCATAGCATTCAATTGATCGTTTTTTCTGTAATCGTCTGGGCATTCTGGCAAATGCTTAACAGTTTCTGCAAGAGCATCTGGCAGTATGTACTGGTCTTGATTTCAGTCCTGATCCTGAGCTTCATTAGTATCAGTTTGAATCAGCTATTAGTCATTATTTTAGGGGCAGTTTTTGGCCTTGTAATGGCAAAATTTTCTAATTCTCCTCAGGAAAATAAGCCTGCTTCAAATTCATCTATCATTCACTCAAGCTATATTCAGCCACGTCATTCACCTTACTGGTTCATCGCATTTATACTGCCCTTTTTCCTGATTCCTATACTAGTCAAATCTGGTTCTTGGCCTGAACTCGCGTTTTTTGCTGATTTTTATCAAACTGGCTCATTGGTCTTTGGTGGCGGACATGTCATTCTGCCTTTGCTGCATCAGGACTTTGTTGCGACCAATTTGCTTTCGTCACAATCTTTCGATCTAGGTTATGCATTTGCTCAATTGATGCCGGGTCCATTATTTAGTTTTGCCAGCTATGTCGGTGCCCTGTTGCCTTGGACAGGTTCAGCCTGGATTAATGCACTTTTAGCAACCTGCGCCATTTTCCTGCCTTCATTTTTTCTGATTTTTGCTACTTTGCCTTATTGGTCATGGTTAATGCAGCAACGTATTATTTTTCAGGCAGTGAGCGGGATTAATGCGGCAGTCGTCGGACTGCTTTTATATTTGCTGATTGATCTCTCTCAGGCATATTTTCGTTCCTGGTCTGATCTGGTTTTTGTCATCGTAATGATTTTACTGTTACGCTCGAAATTACCAGTCTGGTTCAGCCTGATTGCTGGCTTTATCCTATATTAAAGCTATCTGAATTTTATGTCATTCTAACTATTAAACCCATAAAAAAGCCCCGAACCAGTCGGGGCTTTTTCTCAAGTCTTACCAGATATCTGATTTAACTTTATCTTTAAATTTCGGATGATCATCGAGTTTAAACTCTGGTTGCTCGATGCCACGTTTCAGCTGACCGGTATAGTCCTTGAGCAGCATCAAAATAAATGGCATCAGCAGCACAATCGCAATCAGGTTGATACTAGCCATGACACCCATGAACAGATCCGCCATATTCCAAATCAATGGCACACTGGCAATCGAGCCGAAATACACCATAAACAATACCAGCAATCGGAAAGTAAACATGACCTTACTGTTATTATTGATGAACTGAATATTTCCTTCTGCATAGGCATAGTTACCAATAATAGAAGAATAGGCGAACAGGAATAAGATCAAGGCCAGGAAGTCATCACCCCAAGCACCAATCTGGCTTTCAAGCGCCATCTGGGTCAAGGTTACACCTTCAAAACCGGCATTTTCATATAGGCCAGAGACTAAAATAATGATAGCGGTACATGAACATACGACGAAGGTATCTACAAATACGCCAAGCATTTGAACCAGACCCTGATTCACCGGATGTTTCACGTCAGAGGCAGCTGCCGCATTCGGTGCTGAACCCATCCCCGCTTCGTTCGAGAATAAACCGCGCTTAATCCCCATCATCATGGCCATCGAGATCATGGCACCGAAGAAACCGCCAGCCGCTGCTTCAAACTCAAATGCTTTGCTAAAGATCAGCTGGAAAATAGACGGCAACATATCGTAATTGATGACGGCGATATATAAAGCAACAGCTAGGTAAAGAACTGCCATGAAAGGCACTACCCCTTCAGCAACTTTGGCAATCCGCTTGATCCCGCCAAAAATAATCATGGCCGTAATCAAGACCAAGACCAGACCAATCCAGGAAATTTCCAGATCGAAGCCGCCTAATGGCAACATCAGATTGGCTTCATTCCAGCCCCAGGCATGTGAGGTTGCAGCAGTAATCGCATTGGCCTGTACGGCATTAAACACAAAACCGTAGGTCGTAATCAGCGCAATCGCAAATACAATTCCCAGCCATTTTTGCTTAAGACCCTGAGTAATGTAATACGCTGGTCCACCGCGGAATTGCTGGTTCTTGTTATCCCGAACTTTAAATAACTGGGCTAATGACGATTCTACAAAAGCAGAACTCATTCCCAGAAATGCAGTAAACCACATCCAGAACACAGCACCTGGACCACCGACAGCAATCGCAATGGCGACACCAGCGACATTACCCACACCAACCCGGCTAGCCAGACCTGTAACAAAAGCCTGAAACGGCGTAATACCATGATCGTCTTCGACCTTGCCACGACTACGTTTCATGACTTTCATACTGTGCAAGAACAAACGGATTTGTACGGCACCGGTCATGATCGTATACAAAATACCGACTGCGACCAGGAATACCACTAAAAAGTCCCAGAGTGGACCATTTAAGGCATTGACCCAGCCCAGTAAGGTTTCATTTAGCTGATCATTCATGTCATATCCTTATGAGCTTATGACTCATTATCAAGCCTAAAATTAGACGAAAAATTTCAAGATCATCTGGATGATCGTGGCATTAATCAAGTCAACGAAGAAAGCACCACATAATGGAACGATCAGGAAGGCTTTATGCGAAGCGCCATACATATTGGTAATCGCCTGCATATTGGCGACAGCCGTTGGGGTTGCACCCATCCCGAAACCACAGTGACCTGCGGCAAGTACTGCGGCATCGTAGTTTTTGCCCATCACCCGGAAAGTCACAAATGCTGCATATAAAGCCATGGTCAAGGTCTGTGCACCGAGAATCACCATCAATGGTCCTGCCAGATCCGCCAGTTGCCATAGTTTTAATGACAGCAGCGCCATGGCCAGATAAAGTGACAATGAAGCATTACCAAACACATCAATCGCACGGTCGAAAATCTGGATTTTCAGGATGCCTTCCAGCACGTTACGCAGAATCACGCCGCCTGCCAGTGCCCATACAAATGTTGGCAGTTCAAATACTGTATCTTTACTGAAGCCAGTCATCAGCTCCGCAAATGCCAGACAGCCTGCAAACAAACCAAGCGTGGTAATGGCATTATCGGCGGTGATCAGACGAACACGATGTGGATATTCAAATTGCACATATTCATCTGTCGTGCTGTCCATTGGCGTGTTGTCACGTTTTTCGATTTGCTGATCGGTACGGGCCACAGCAAGATTATGACGGTTAATCAACAGTTTCGCCAAAGGCCCACCGATAATTCCACCAATAATCAGACCAAAGGTCGCACTTGCCATACCGAGTGCCAAAGCCCCCTGAATACCGTGCTCAACTTCAAGAATTTCACCCCAGGCACCAGCAGTACCATGTCCACCAGTCAGCGTAATCGAGCCGGCAATCAGACCAATCAGAGGATCAATACCTAACAAGCTTGCTAGTCCCATACCAACCGCATTTTGTAGTGCAATAAATGTCGAGATGGCAACCAGGAAGATCACCAGTCCGATCCCACCTTCACGCAATTTGGCGAAGTTCGCACTCAGACCGATCGAGGCAAAGAAAATCAGCATAAAACTGGTTTGCAGTTCCGCGCTCGTGGTAATGCTATAGCCCCAGAACGAATGAACCAGCAGAGAGATAACCGCTGCAACCAGACCACCTGCAACAGGTTCAGGAATGTTGTAACGTTTTAGAAAATCGATTTTATCCACCAAAAACCGACCCAGTAATAGAACAATTACTGCAGCGATCAGGGTATAAAATGCGTTAAAAGTAAAATCCATAATTTTTTTGTCCAAGATGGTCCTGAATTTTCGTCATTCTAAAAGTCGTGTTGCGATTCATTTTTACAGAAAAAAACCTTACATAACCCCATGTAATTGTCATCTTTTTCATTCATCTATCGCCTTTAGAATCAACAAAGCATTCCGCATCTGTTTCAAACTTATGAATATCATCGTGATGATCATATTCAGTGAGAGATTTATAAAAGCGAAAAACGGCCTTTTGCTGATTGCATAAGCTACGCCAGATGCGTAAATTCATCTCAGCGTGCAACTTATAGCGATAACATCCAACCTATATTTTTTACTTCTCAACCAGCATGAATTGCTACATGAGTGCTTTTAACCTAACTGAGTTCATCAAGTCATTTGCAATAAGATATTTCAAATAGAGCTTGACCATGCAATCTTCATTATTTCCTCAAAATGCATGTATTCAACTGAAAAGTCGCACATTATGCTGTTTCTTTGTATAAAGTTTTATTGTTTTTTATTAACTATAGTTAGCAAATATATAAAAAATAAGTATAACTTATTATTTTTTATAGTTTACTACCCCTAAATTCTAATCGAAATAAAATATTAATTGAATCTAAAAACGGATATTTAATTTTATTTTTAAGATTGAATTTTAATCATTCTATTTTGCTCTTAACTTTCTGTATAGTTACAGCCATCGATGTTAATTGCTCAAGATATCAGCATCTAAAGTATTGGTTTCATTTTTATAGGCAGTTTTGTTTAAGCATTCAATAAATTTCTTAGGCTATTTATATAGCTCCTATATCTCCTAAATACATTCTCATTCATGTGATTTCTATTAATCATCCCAATTCACTGTGAAACTAAAATTACCCCCTGCCCGACAAGGTTTGTTTGGTTTATAGTCATTTCACCATCATTAAGGATATGAGATTGGAAATTAAAATGGATCAAAACCTCGTTCATGCTGTAGATCAAACCATTACTTCCCGTCATTCAGTTCGTGCTTTTCTAGATACGCCGGTCAGTACCGACATGCTCAAAGACATTTTGACTGTGGCTAGCCGCGCCCCTTCAGGAACCAATACCCAGCCATGGAAAGTATATGTGCTAACCGGAAAAAAGCGCGATGAGCTGGTGCAGCGTGTCTGTCAGGCGCAAATGGAGCTTTATCAAAATCCGGTACTAGCCGCACAATATAAAGAAACCTTTGCCTATTATCCCGAGCAATGGTTCTCTCCTTATATCGACCGACGCCGTGAAAATGGCTGGGGCTTATATGGTTTGCTGAATATCCAGAAAGGCGAAAAAGAGAAAATGGCACGCCAGAACCTGCGTAATTTTGAATTATTTGATGCACCAGTGGGGCTATTCTTTACCTTACATAAAGATTTAGGCGTAGGTTCAAAAATGGATATTTCCATGATGATTCAAAACGTGATGCTGGCTGCCAAGGCGCGTGGTCTGGATACCTGTCCGCAGGCTGCCTGGAATCATTTTCATAGCATCGTGCTGGATGTACTGGACACAGGTGATGATGAAGAGCTGGTCTGTGGCATGTCACTAGGCTATGCAGATCCAGACCATATCGTAAATACCTTTATCACCCCACGTGTCCCGGTAGAGGAATTTGCCGTTTTTGTAGAAGAATAAAATTAGATAAGCCATGATTCAAGCATCAACTTTGAGCTGCTTGGATCATCTGACAGAGATATAGAGTTCTTGCAGCTCCTTATCTCTGCTTAACTCTAGGCAGTTCTAATTTCAATACAGATCTAAAGGCTATAACCACAAAGATCGCCATTACCAAGGCCATATTGAATAAAGCATCCCACAGCATAAAGTTCAGTAAAACTCCGCCCAACAAACCGCAGGCAAATTGCATACTGCCCATAATCGCACTGGCTGTTCCGGCACGAGCACCCTGCTCTGCCATAGCCAGCGCCATCGCATTCGGTCCCACAAAACCAATTGAGGCTACAACGACAAATAAGGCCGCCATAACCAGGATAACAGATTCAATATTCAGATAGCCTAAAACCAGTAAAGCCAAGACACCGATTCCCTGTAAAGAAGCGCCTAGTTTTAAACGACTTAAGACTGAAAGATATTGAGCCAGATGCTTATTCAGAGTCGAAAACAGCATGATTCCCACAGCATTCCCCCCGAAAGCATAAGCAAACTGCTGTTCAGTGAGATGATAATGATCCATCAGAATAGCTGAAGAAGCGCTGATATAGCAGAACATCACCGCCCCAGAAAAACAACCCACTAGCATTGGTCGTCTGAAACTCTCATCCTGAAAAATGGTTCGGTATAAACTCAATACCTGCTGCAAATTCAGTTTAAGGCGGCGTTCCGGAGGTAAGGTTTCCTGAAAGAAAAAATGCACACAGACTAGGCTAAACAAGCCACAGCCCATCAGCACCAAGAAAATAATATTCCACTCAAAAAACATCAGTACCCATGCGCCGAGACTTGGCGCAATAATCGGTGCAATGGTCGTTACAATCATCATGCTGGCAAAGGCCTGTGCAGCCGCCTGCATATCCAGCCGATCACGAATGGTTGCTCGGGCAATCACGACACCTACACATCCCCCTAAGGCTTGTAATACCCGTGCTGCAATCAGGCTCCATTCATTCTGTGCAAACATACACAACAGACTTGCTAGAATATACAGACTCAATCCAAAATAAAGCGGTGGCTTACGTCCAATCCGGTCACTGATCGGGCCATATAGCAACTGCCCAACCGCCAATCCAAGGAAATAAGCTGGCAGACTATTGGAAACCATCTGGGTGCTGACACCAAAATCCGCTGCCATTTCGGGTAAGGCAGAGAGATACATATCAATAGATAAAGGACCAAGTGCAGTCAGTGAAGCCAGCAAAATAATCCAAGACATGGCATAAGGCCGTGGTGCTGTCGTATTGGAGTTCATGTAATTAAAGATTTTAATGCGTAGTAGGCAGACAAATTAACATAGCGCATAGTATGATTTACATGGAAATTAAAAGTTATAAATATACTTTTTCTCATATGTATATTCAGCTTTGCAGCAAAGACTGCAAGAGAAAGGATCACCGTTGAAATCTTGGCTCAATCGTCTTAAACACGCGACTTATAATACGACCCTGATGTATAACCTGCGTATGCTGATCGCTTTTGCAGGCACTGCCTTTGTTCCCTATTTCATAGGACAGCAGTTAATGACTATTCCACTCACCCTTGGGGTGGTGGCCGCAGGTTTAAGTGATATTGATGACCGCTTTTCCGTGCGTATCCTGAATCTGTTCTATACCTATTTAGGCTTCTTCATTACCGCAGTCGCAGTCTATCTGTTATTTCCTTATCCGCTGCTGTTTGCTTCTGCCCTCATTGTTTCTTGTATTGTCCTGATTCTGCTCGGCTCGCTTGGTCGACGTTATGCCACGATTTCCTATGGCTGTCTGGTGATTTCTGTCTATTCCATGCTGGGGGTTGAACTATTTGATGGATGGTATCAGCAGGCAAGCTTGCTGCTGATTGGTGCGGTCTGGTATGGCTTTTTGTCGACATTGAGCTTCCTGCTATTTCCAGCGCGACGTGCACAGGACAATCTAGCTAAGTGTTATGCCTCTTTGGGTGATTTCCTCTATGCCAAATCGAATCTGTTCGATGTCGATATGACGGCAAAAAGTTATCAGCAAAGTATGATCGAGCTGTCACTGGAAAATGGCAAACTGATTTCAATTTTTAATGAAATGAAGACTGTCCTTTTGACCCGTCTGAAAGGTGACCGTGGTCAGAAAGATACCCGTCGTAGCCTGCAATACTATTTTGTGGCACAAGATATTCACGAGCGTGCCGATTCTGCGCATATTGATTATCAGAAACTGGCCAAAATTTTTGAACACAGCGACATTTTGTTCCGTTTTCAGCGCATCCTGTCGATTCAGGGCAAAGCCTGTAAAGACCTGAGTGAAAGCATTCAGCAACGCAAAACCTATAAACATAATAAACGCTTCAAACATGCCTTTGAAAACCTGAGATTGTCCCTAGAAAAATTGCGTACAGAACAGCAGTATGATCAGGTCTGGATCAATGCCCTATTTGCCTTATTCCAGAACCTGAAATCCATTGATGCGCAGTTACGCAATCTGGAAACTGAACGTAATATCAAATTTGATCGTACTAAACATATTGAAAACCAGCTCAAAGATGACGACCTGAAAGGCTGGGAAGATATCAAGATTCGGGTCAAACAGCATCTGACACCTGAATCGGTGTTGTTCCGTCATGCCATTCGCCTATCGATTGTGCTGCTAATCAGCTATATCTTTGTCCAGCTGACCGATATTCAGTATGGTTACTGGATTCTGCTTACAGCACTATTCGTCAGCCAGCCTAATTTTAATGCTACCAAGCGTCGCTTACGTTTACGTATCGTTGGAACATTGGCAGGTATTCTTTTAGGTTATGCCATTCTGTACTTCATTCCTTCCGTTGAAGGGCAATTATTACTGCTAATTTTGAGTGGGATTCTGTTCTTTGAATTACGCAGTAAACAGTATGCACAGGCCACTGCCTTTATTACCATTCTGGCCCTGATCAACTTTAATCTGGACGGCATGGGTTTTACTGCAGCTATCCCCCGTATGATTGATACTCTGATTGGCTGTGCGATTGCCTGGTTTGGCGTGAGCTTTATCTTCCCGGATTGGAAATTTCGTCGCTTGCCACGAAGCATTAGCCGTAGCCTGCAGGCAGAATGTGACTACTTGAGTGAAGTGATTGAACAGTATAAGTCTGGACGAAATAATGGTCTGACCTACCGCGTGGTACGCCGTGCAGCCCATAATACCGATGCTGAAGTTGCTTCCCTGATCTCGACTTTGGCCACCGAACCTGATTTCGACCCTGTGCAAAAATCACAGGCTTTTGAGTTCCTATGCCTGAATCATACTTTTATCAGTTATATTGCCGCGCTGGGTGCGCATCGTGAAAAAATTCAGGATCAGGATGTACTGGACTTACTGGACCAAGCCCTAGAAAATATTCGTGGTGCCCTGCTCTATGATGAGGTCCCTGACCTAAGCACCCAGAATATGATCCAGAATATCCGTCAGCGTCTGTCACAACAGCAGGAAGAAGACCAGAAACCACTGATCATTTTGCAACAACTGTCTTTAATGTTTAGTATCTTGAAGCAATTGAGTCAGTTAAAGCAGAGTTTGAGTCATGAACGTGACGAACAGGCTACTGAATTGGCTTCATTATAATTTGGCTGATTTTGGAACAATATACTCACTGAATTAGCATAATTAATGCTAAACTTTTTACAGCTTTAAATCTGTTAATTTCATTATGACCGCGAAAAATTTATACGCTTATACCCTACAGCCTGTGAACTATGAAATTTCAGAAGCTGAGCAGCGTCATGCTCAGCTAATGATCTGGCGTAGTACCAATAAAATTGGTATGAAAGCTTGGCTGATCATGGGTGCTATTGTTACCTTGTCTATTCTGGGAATTATCCTGATCAAGAACTACTCAACAGTTATCTGCTGGGTGGCGATTGTCTGTGTAGTACTGTATTACCTGATCCGTACTTTTGGTCTGGAATGGTATGTTAAACGCAAGATGAATGAATTTCCGGTACAGGAAATTAAAGGTATCCGTCTTGGCGTACAGCCACATGGTATCGTGATGCGCCAGAAAATGGGCATGCAGGAAGGTGTGGGTGCTATTGGCTGGAAAGACATCTATGAATGGTATAACACGCCGGAATTCATGCTGATCAATTTTAAAGTCAAAGGTCAGCAAGGTGCTTATATCCTGCCTAAACGTTTAGACAGTAAAAACTTCTCTTTCGCGACCATTCGCAAGCATCTGCAAGAAGAAGTGGGCGCGCCAAAAGAAATCTAAGACACATCCCGGTTTTGAAAGACCTCCTGTTTCGACATGGAGGTTTTTTTATGTCTATCTTTTATCCGACTCATCGACACAAATGATAATGAGAATAAATATTATCATCATAATCTATAATTTGTTCTAATTCTTCAGTTATAATTTGCCTACTTTTACACATACCACCATAAATCTGACCATCATGTTTAAAAAGACATTTTTCCAACTCCACTGGTTTCTGGGGATTACTGCAGGTTTGATTCTCTCGATTATGGGAGTCACGGGTGCTATTTATTCTTATGAGCCGCAAATCCTAAAATGGATGAATAGCGACAGTTATACTGTACAGGTTCAAGAGCGAGACAAGCTTAGCCCTGCCCAACTGTATCAACATTTCCAGACCCAAAACCCTGAAATGAAAATCAACAGTATTACCGTGGCACAGGATCCAAGTGCATCCAGTACGGTCAATATTGTAAAAGAGGGAGCACGTCGTGGTTATAACATGATGGTCAACCCCTACACGGCTGAAGTATTGCCTGAAATTAAAGGTCGTGAATTCTTCCAGTTTGTACAGCAACTACATCGTAATTTGACTGTAGGACCCGTCGGTAAACAGATTACCGGTGCCTGTGCCCTGATGCTGATTTTCTTTGTCTTGTCGGGTCTTTACCTACGCTGGCCAAAACGCCATTCAGTGAAGCAGTGGCTAGCTGTGAAGCCGCAACTGAAAGGTCGTAACTTTATCTGGGATCTGCACGCGGTTGTTGGAACCTGGGTCGTGATTTTTTACCTGATCCTGGCGTGTACCGGACTGTACTGGTCTTATGACTGGTGGCGCAATGGTATGTTCAAGGTGCTGGGTGTAGAACGTCCACAACCTGAAATGCAGCAAGGTCAAGGCGGCCGTGGTGGTGAAGAACAAGGTCGTAGTGCTGGCGAATCACGTGGTGAAGGTCAACGTGGTTCTCGTGGTGAAGGTGCAGGCGAACGCGGTCCACAAAGCGAAGGTCAGCGCGAAAATCGCGGTGAAGGTCGTGAGAAAGGTGTTGATGATACCGTTTTACTTACTGCATTGAACAAGAGCTGGGCAGGTTTCCAGAATGAATTCAATGACAAATATTCAACAGTTACTTTTAATATTCCTAAAAAAGCCGATGGTGAATTAAAACTCAGCTTTACCGATGTTGAAGTTCAGCATGAGCGTGCCCGTAATAATGCTACTTATAACTATCAGGATGCAGCTTTTACATCGGTAGAAATGTATGAAGACAAAAAGCTGAATGAAAAGATCATGAGCAGTATGCTACCGGTGCACCGTGGCAGCTTCTTTGGTCCGATTTATCAGTTCTTTGCCATGGTCGCGTCACTGCTCATGCCACTTTTCTTTATAACCGGCTGGATGCTCTATCTGAAACGTCGCAAGCAGAAAAAACTTACTCTGGCTGCACGCCAAGGCACAACTGCCCTGCCTTTGGATCCAAATGCTAAGCCTTGGCTGATTACGTATGCCTCACAAACAGGTGTCTCTGAACAACTGGCATGGCGCACGGCCACTGCCTTACAGGAAGCACGTCAACCTGTCAGCGTTAAAGCAGTACAACAGTTAAGCCTTGCAGATCTGCAACAGGCAGAACAGGTTTTATTTGTAGCCAGTACTTATGGCACAGGTGAAGCGCCTGACCTGGCTTCATCTTTCGAAAAGAAAATTCTGTCTGCCAAAGCAGATCTCAGCCATCTCAATTATGCAGTTTTGGCTCTAGGCTCCCAGGAATATCCTGATACCTATTGCAGCTTTGGTCATCGGATCGACCAGTGGTTACAGCAGAATGGTGCCAAGCAGCTCTTCAAGACCATTGAAGTGGATAATGCCAATAATGAGCATATCCAGCAATGGACCAATGCCCTTGCACATGTGACCCAGTTTGAGTTGCAGGATATGGGTATCGATAAAACCTTCGATCAATGGACTTTGAGCAAACGTGAATTGCTGAATCCAGATAGTCTGGGTGCGCCTGCGTTCAATATTGAACTGGTTCCACAGCATGAAGCTGTCTGGCAGGCAGGTGATATTGCCGAAATCCAACCAGGAAACAGCCCTGAACGTATCCGTGCATTTATGGAGAAATACCGTATTGCCGCGGGTACACAGGTACCTTCTCTGAAGCAAAGTATCGAACAGGCACTTTGGAATCGTGATTTGACTCAGGTTGATCCTTTTGATTCAGTAGATGAGCTGTTACAGCAATTACCAACTCTGACTACACGTGAATATTCAATCGCCAGTATTCCAAGTCAGCAAGTGCTACGTCTGGTCGTGCGTCAGCAATCCGATGCGCAAGGTCAGTTAGGTTTAGGCTCAGGCTGGTTAACACAGCATACTGCCCTAAATTCACCGATTGCCCTGCGTATTCGCAAGAATGAATCTTTCCATCTGATTGCTGATAACCGCCCGATTATCTGTATTGGTAATGGTACGGGGATCGCAGGTTTGATGAGCTTGCTGAGTGCGCGTAACCGTCAGGACTATACTCAGAACTGGCTCATTTTTGGTGAACGTCAGCGTGCCCATGATTTCTTCTTTGAAGAAACCATTCAGGCCTGGCTGCAAATGGGTACATTAAAACGACTGGATCTTACTTTCTCTCGTGACCAGCAGGAAAAAGTTTATGTGCATCATAAATTGCGTGAGCAAGCTGAAGAATTGAAACTCTGGGTCGCTCAAGGTGCCGTGATTTATGTATGTGGTAGCATTAATGGCATGGCCAGCGATGTCGATCAGGCTCTGATTGAAATTCTCGGTGAAAGCACAGTAGATCAATTACGTCTGGATGGTCGTTATCGTCGTGATGTATATTAAGATCAGCTGATCTACAAAAGACCGGGCTTCATGCCCGGTTTTTTATTAATAAGATAGAAGAAGAGATAAGAAGATAAATAAAAATATGAGTATCCGAATATCCAGCCCACTTAAACGAAATCTCAGCCTGATCTTTGGTTTGATCCTTGGCATAAACAGCCTCTGGTTAATGAGTCACGGACAAAGACATTTCGGTGTTCTTTTGCCAATTTTCATTAGCATAGCATTGGTTCTGTATGTTTTACTCTTTTCAAACATTCAACGCTGGAAACAGCATTCCAGATTTAGAACCTGGTTCTGGAACAGCCTCTGGGCCGGATTTTTGCTCTGGATGATCAGTGTCGTGGTTTTCTTCGCTTATATCCAGATGTCTATTCATACAAACGAATCTACACAGCCTCCTGCCGCTATTCTGGTTTTAGGCAGCGGGATTTCGAATGGACAGCCGTCACTCATCTTAAAAAGCCGTCTGGATACTGCAGCAAAATATGCAGCACACTATCCAGATGCTTTAATGATCATGACAGGTGGGCGTAATTATCGAGAAAGGCAAAGTGAAGCTGAGGTCATGCAGCACTATATCAATACTAATTATCCGGAACTCATCAACCCCATTCAACTTGAAGATCGAAGCAGAAGTACTGCTCAAAACATGATGTATTCTCAAGTGATATTGGAACAATACAATATAAGTCAAAATGATCCGATTGCGATTGCAACCAGTGATTTTCATAGCCCCCGTGCTCGTGCCATTGCCAGACACCAAGGTTATCAGCAAGTGATTAGTTTGAGTGCCAACACTCCTCTTTATCTGCGCTATAACTCCTGGTTAAGAGAATATTTTGCCTTTTTGAGTGGTTGGCTGCTCAATGAATATTCACTATTTAAATAAGTGACTTAAACACTAAGTTAATTTAAACGGATATGCCTTGGTGAAGGGATCGCTGGATTTTTGAATAGTTCAGGTTTCTGTACATAGACCTGATATAGGTAATTTTTAAGATCCAGCAAAAGTTTTTCAGGCGCAACCAGAATATTCTGCCCTTCTGGTGTTAGATCCAGTGACACGATAGTACTTTCCTGACGTAAGAAAGGAATGACCTTTTCAACAAAATCTTTGAGGGTAATTTCCTGAATCTGGTAATTGGCCCAGTTATCTTTAATGAGTAGTCTGGCCAGACCTTTGCTTTGCCAGGTCGCGAAAGCACGCTGTCCTGTCGGCGTGGCACACAAAGCCCAACCCTCTTGGTAAAGTGCAAAAATGCCACCTTGGGTAACAATAGCTTCAATAAAATTTTTATAAACTTGTAGCGGATCGTAGGCGGTATTTTGCGATTTGATCGCTGCCTTGCGCTGATATGGATTTCTCATAGTCTGAAATCTTCAAATTATTATAGACTTCGAATTCTATGAAATATTCAGGATTTAGGCAAGAAAGATATGGTGGGCGCTGACG